>VGSD01000504.1 GCA_016875155.1 Deltaproteobacteria bacterium
TTACAGAGATTTTTTTTGTTGTATGCCGAATCTGTGTAATCAGTTATTAATCAGTGTAATCAGAGGTTTCTTATTTTTATAGAAACCTCGTAAAGGAGGAATAGGAGATGGTTGAGTTTAAAGAGAGGACGATCAAGGTCATCATCGATGACAGCAAATGCGCAGACTGCAAGACGCACGCCTGCGTGGCGGGGTGTAAGACTTTTGCCCGGGGGATTCTGGTGCTGAAAGACGGAAAACCGGCCCTTGGAGGCGATGGAGACTATGCTGAAAGGGTTGGGACAGAATGTTTGGCCTGCGAGTATGAGTGTTGGTTCCGGGGAAATAAAGCGATTAAGATCGAGGCTCCAGTGGCTGGATTGAAAGAGTATTTGGAAAAAAGAGGACTATCACTTTCATAAAGAGATTTCCAAAAAGTCTGGAACTCTCTGATTACGAAGATTATGGCCGATTACACAGATATAAAGTAAACCCCGTTAGAAAGTTTTCAACTTTCTAGCGGGAAAGCTCACACGGGGCATTAAACCCCGTGTTCGCTGAAAAGAAACAACCACCATCCCCGCAGCAGAGCTGCGGGGCTTTCTAACGGGGTAAACAAGAGAGCATATAGTTTTATTTGAGCTCTCAAAAAGGAGTGAGAAATGGCTATTATACTTAAGAAAGATACGACTGTTTTAGTTCAGGGGATTACCGGAAGGGAAGGGTCGGCACGGGCGGCCTTCATGAAAGGGTATGGCACAAAAGTCGTGGCAGGTGTGACACCCGGAAGGGGCGGAGAGGAGATTTCAGGAATACCTGTCTATAATACGGTTGCAGAGGCGGTTAAGGCCCAGGGCCGTATTGATGCCAGTGTAACCTTCGTGCCCGGACCCGGACTCAGAGACGCTGTTTTTGAGGCAATTGATGGTGGGATTAAATTCATTTCTATGCCTGTCGAGCGGGTTCCCCTGTATGACATCCTCGAGATGATGGCGTATGCGAAACTTCATAAAGTTCAGCTCCTCGGGCCGGGTTCGATCGGTGCCATCAGTCCTGGAATTGCTGTCATGGGATGGTTGGGAGGTTCTCCTGAGTTCGCCAAGAAGGTATTTGTCCCCGGACCTATTGGGGTGATCTCAAGAAGCGGTGGGCAGTCCGGAACAGTTCCCTGGGCCATCAAGGAGGCAGGGATGGGTGTGAGCACGGTGCTGCACATCGGGACAGAGCCGGTCCTGGGTATGTCCTGTGGCGATATTTTACCTTTGTTTGAAAAAGATCCGGACACAAAGGCGGTTGCGATGTTCGGAGAGATTGGCGGACCGTACGAAGAGGAGGCAGCCGAAGCGGTCAGAACGAAAACCTTTACGAAACCTCTTGTAGTTTATGTGGCAGGGGCGTGGGCTCCTGAAGGCATGCGGTTCTCACATGCGAGCAGCATCATCGAGAGAGGGAAGGGATCGGCAAAGGATAAGATTAAGTCTCTGAAAGAGGCAGGGGTCCATGTGGTGGATCGGCCCGATGAAATCGCCCCAACCCTCAAAAAACTGCTGAAAGTCTGACATAAAAATATATAAAGGCTGAGGTTAAGGCTGAGGTTTAGAAATAAATTAATCCTTAACCTTAACCTAAGCCTAAACCTATTTTAATAACAGGAGGTGTGCTATGACAGTAATGCGATCTGTGTTTTACATTCCGGGAAACAATGAGAAGATGGTTTCCAAGGCGCCAGAGACTCCAGCCGATATCATCACGCTGGACCTCGAGGACTCTGTTCCCCCTGCCGAGAAGGCGAGGGCTCGAGAGATGACCCGGGAGAATCTGAAATTCGCTGGCTCCGGTGGTTCGACGATTTATGCTCGAATCAACAACTGGGAGACCCTGATGACCAATGACGACCTTGAGGCCATTGTCTATGAAGGGCTTTCAGGAGTCTGTTTGGCCAAGACGGGTGGGCCGGATCATGTTCAGCGCCTGGACTGGAAACTGGAGGAACTTGAAAGGCGGAGAGGACTTCCCGTGGGAAGTGTTGCCATCCAGCTCCTGATCGAAACAGCCAAAGGGGTGATGAATGCCTATCCTTCGGCCATTGCAAGCAAACGAGTCAACTCCCTCATCTTCGGCGCTGTGGATTACACCAAAGATATGAGAGTGAAACTCACCACCGAAGGGGACGAGCAATTCTATGCAAGGGCTCATACGGCAGTGGCTGCGCGGGCAGCGGGCTGCATTGCCATTGATTGTCCTTTCGTGGCCTTTAAGGATACCGAAGCCTTTGAGAAGAATACGCGCTTCGGCCGTCAGTTGGGCTATGAGGGAAGAATGCTCATCCATCCGAGCCAGATTGAGCCTTCACACCGAATCTATACCCCAGCTCCCGAGGATGTGGAGTGGGCCAAGGGAGTGGTCAAAGTGTTTGAGGAAGAAGGAATAGCCAAGGGCGCGGCCGCCGTTTCCTATATGGGGAAGATGGTGGATACTCCGGTCTATGATAATGCGAGAACGATCCTTGCCATCATGGATGAGATTTCAGCCTTTGATGCAAAGCGGAAGAAATAATAAAAAGGGGGACAGGCTACTTTTTCAAACTGTATCTTTTAAATTATTAAGTCACTAAAAAGTAGCCTGTCCCCCTTTTTTCAGGGCGACTATGCGAATTATTATTGTCGGGCAGGGTCTTTTT
>VGSD01000505.1 GCA_016875155.1 Deltaproteobacteria bacterium
AATATTTAGAAAACTGTAATTAAGATAGGGTTCGAGGGGGCAAGGGGCCCAGGGGTCAAGTGAGGATATAAAATACCTTTAACCCTTGAATCCTCGAATCCTTGTACCCTTTCATTATGGATCAAATCATTTTACACATTGACATGGATGCCTTTTTTATCTCTGTGGAGGAGAGGGATAACCCTGCTTTGCGGGGCAAACCTGCTGCAGTATGTGGTTCCTTATCAAGAAGCGTAGTGACCTCAGCCAACTATGAAGCAAGGCCATTTGGCATTCGGGCAGGGATGCCCACCCAGGAAGCCAAAAGAAAATGTCCTCACTTGATCCTCGTGGAGGGAAATCATTCCAAATATACTGAGACTTCCTCTCGAATCTTTTCCATTCTTAAAGAATTTACTCCCCTAGTGGAGATCGCTTCAATTGATGAAGCCTATCTCGATATTACCGATTCTTTACTTCTCTTTAAAACACCGCTTCACCTTTCAAAGTTGATCAAAGAAAAAATCCGGGGAAAGGAGCAATTAACATGCTCTATTGGGGTTGCCCCGAATAAGTTGCTTGCAAAACTGGGAAGCCGGTTGAAAAAACCAGATGGTTTAACGATCATCGAAAAAGAGAAGGTTCAGGAGATACTCGAAAACCTTCCCGTATCCAAGCTTCACGGGATAGGTCCAAAACTTGCGGAGGCACTGAAGTCGATCAACATCTTCACCTGTGGCCAATTGGGAAGATTCCCGGTCTCCTTCTTAATTAAAAGATTTGGAGTGATCGGCGAGAGACTTCATGAGATGGGACTGGGGCTGGACGAAAGCCCGGTCATCCCTTTTGACCAAGAGGAAGACGCCAAGTCCATCAGCCATAGCGTCACGCTCGAAGAGGATACTTCGGATTTGGAACTCATAAAAAAGGTCCTTCTACAGCTTTCTGAAAGAGTCTCTAGACGGATGAGGAAGGAGGGATATTATGGTAGCCGGGTGGTGCTTACGGTCCGTTATTCCGATTTTTATACCTTCTCAAAACAGAAGACCCTATCCCGGTGGATGAACAACGGGAGTGAGATCTTCCGTCACTCCCTTGAAATTTTTGAATCGATTTCTCACCCCAAACCGATTCGGCTCCTCGGGGTGGGAATGTCGTTGTTGAAAAAAGAGTGGTGTCAGCAGGATCTGTTTGAGAAAAGAGAAAAGAAAGATCACCTGCTTCATGCCATGGACCGTGTGAACGAAAAATTCGGGGACTGGACTGTAACCTGGGCAGGGCTCTATTGAATATATAAATTTTATTAAAACCCTCTAACGAATTCCAGCAATTTTCCGACCTGATAGCCGGATTTCTTTTCGGCTTCCTGAAGTTTCTGGATGATTGTCCAGCCTTTCTCCAACCCCCGGATGATTTCTTTGGCAGGGCGAAGCGGATCAGAACCTATTTCTAATGCCGCCGTCAGCATCATCCACCAAAGCATCTCCTCAAAGGCTTCCTTGTTAAACCAGAAAATGTCATCGTATCGGTTCACCCCTAAAAACTGCCGGGCGTCACTGTCTTTTAGAAGGGTTTCCATAACCCGATAAACGGGTTCCTCCTCAAACCATCTTTGATAGCGGATAAGAAGTTTGATGAGTGTCACTGCCCTCCAGGCACCTCCTTCATCCAGGCCTGAATCCTGGAAGGTTTGGGAAATGATCTGGTCCAGTCTCCACTCCATCATCCAATCGTGACTCCGTTCCGGAGAACCTTCCGGACTCACCATCTTGCCTATCGGATGGAGGAATAGCCAGGTAAAGATTGTTCCCCAGAGCGGTGTTCCACCCATCAGAACCTGGTAGAGGTATTCAGCCACGGCCCTAACCCCTCTGGGTTGAAGCACCTGAAATCGGCTGGTGATGGCAGGCAGATAAAGGATGGCTTCGAGTTTTTGTTTAATTTCGCAGGCAACCATCTTCTCATCTTCTCTTCCCCCGCTGAACCATTTCCCCTCTCTGAGGAAGTTGATAGTCTTCTTTTCTATCTCTTGGATGAGGACCGGATCGAGTTGGCCCTGCGGTTGACGGATACGTGCATCCGTTAAGCGGCGGAACAGGTCTGCATTGACCAATTCTTTAAAGGCATTTTGAAGAGGCTGCAGCAGCATTTCTTTGAATGCCTCTTCAATACCGGGCACACCCCGGCCGTTTAACTCGTTTGCTATGTGTGCATAATGATTCCACTGGTTATCCCGGACCTCTCTAAAATCGATGAACACATGATATTTGAAAGCGTCCAGCTCGACGTAAAGACCTTTTTCACACAGTTCCCTGTTGTTTCGAATATATTGAAGACCGCTCACATGATCTCGAAAGAGGCAGAAAGTATTCGGGTCGTTACGTAATCCGAGTCCCTCTCCCAACTGCCTCTGGATCAATTTTCGGCTATCTCCTTCTTCTACGGAGTAAGCAACCGATGTTCGAACCCATCCTCGGACAGAGGCATACTTATTGTGGTAGATTACAAGAGCGCGCTCATCTCCAATGCAATTCGAGTAGGCAAATACATCTTCATTCACACACCCTTCTGGAGTGAAGAAATCGTAAAGCAAGAAATTCTTCACGTCGGCGAAGAGATGGCGTCGTTTCATCAATGGGAAGATCTCCTGTTCGTGTCGCTCGATCAGATGCGAGTC
>VGSD01000506.1 GCA_016875155.1 Deltaproteobacteria bacterium
GGTGAACCCATGGAGAACGGGGATGAAAGAACGGTCTATGGCATGGATATGTTTCAACAAGTCTGTCAAATGCAGTACAGGATAAAGTCGGGATCCTTCACCTTTAAGGTTCATCGAAAGCTTGAAGGAAAAGAGACCCTGAACATTGGAGGTATGAAATGGGAGGTCATCCATATTCCAGGGCACTCATCGGGCAGCATCGGTCTCTATTATTCTCCTGAGATGGTTCTCATCCCAGGCGATGTCATCTATGCTGATCATGCGATTGGTCGTTTTGATCTTTTCGGCGCTGATGGAACGGTGCTCAAGGATTCCTTAAAACAGCTTTCAGAACGGGAAGTAAACATCCTTCTGCCCGGTCACAATCGGATTGTGACTAAACTACCGGTTGGCTACATCCTTGAAACCTTAAAACAGTGGGAACCTTATCTGGCCTGATCCTTTTTAAATTTCTGGTAAATCTCCTGACATTGGTGTAAATATAATTAAGAGAAGGTGTTGTCCCCTCTTTGGTGGCGAGGACACTATTGGAGGGGCATTGAGTGACTGTGTATGGGGAGTGAGGGAGAGAAATGGGTTCATCCTTGAAGGGGGGAGAAAGATCGGAGGTGTAAGATGAAAAAGGCCGTCCTCGCAATTCTGATCGTCGTTATCATTGCCATCAGCCTACCTGCCTATGCGGATCAGGAAGCCAAAGAGATTTTTAAAGCCATTGTGAAGATCAAAGCAATCATTCCAGAGGAAGCCCAATCAGCAAAGACACTGGGGACGGAACGGGAAGGGAATGGCATTGTCATCGATTCTAAGGGCCATATTCTAACGACGGGTTACCTCATCGTTGAATCAGAGTCTATTGAAGTCACCCCTCAGGAAGGAAAGCCCGTCAGCGCCACCTTTGTGGGATACGATCATGCCACAGGATTCGGGCTTCTAAAGACAGAGACGCCTCTCAATGTGAAGCCAATTAAGATAGGCCAGTCCTCTAAGGTAAGGGAAGGGGAGCCTGTTCTGATTGCTGGTTTTGGAGGAGAGGATGCGGTTCAGCCGGCGAGGATCATCAGCCGTAAGGAATTTACCGGGTACTGGGAATATATCCTTGAAGAGGCCCTCTATACCGCACCGGCCCTTGCCAATTACGGAGGAGCCGCATTGATTGACCGAAACGGTCTGCTTGTGGGCATTGGGTCTCTTTTCAGTCAGGTGGTCATTCCGGGATTCGGTGCCATCCCCTGTAACATTTCTATCCCGATCGATCTCCTGCCTCCGATTCTGGATGACCTGATCACAAAGGGACGTCCCCAAAAAGCCCCGAAACCCTGGCTTGGAATCAATTCAGAGGAGGCCCAAGGGCGAGTCTTCATCACCCGGGTGACGCCTGGAGGCCCGGCTGAAAAAGGAGGGCTCAAGCCGGGAGACCTTATCCTTAGCGTCAAAGGGGAAGAAGTGAAGGGGCAGACTGATTTTTACCGTAAGATATGGGCGATTGGAAATGCAGGAGTAGAGGTCCCTCTTTCTGTTCTTCGGGGAATCCAGATCCGTGAGATGACTATTAAGTCCTCAGACCGTTACCAATTTCTCACTCTCAAGCCGAAGAAAATTTTATGAGGCCAGAAGTGCGGTAATCGCATGAAGTGTGGCGCTGATTAAAAGGATCAGCGCTGTTTTTTTATGAACCCCGAAAGGGACCTTGATCCATCGAAGCCCTGTGCTCAACTGAAAGAGGATGAGCAGGAAGTTGAGGATGCCGAGAATCAGAATGATGGATATTCCATTGATGTTCATCTTGAAAGTCCCTCCAATTTATTCTTTAACAGAGATCTTTACGGTTGCCGGTCCAGTGCTTCCGTGAACGTTACAATTGGCCTGGGCAATGACTTCCAGATCTTCGAAGGCATTTAGTTTCACCTCTCGGGTAAAAACCTCTGCCTCAGGTCTCTGTCCTGAGGAGAAATCCCACCGGGCGATCTCCTTCTGGTTGGCGCTTACCCTCAACCAATTGGTGTAGTGAATAAAATTGTTCCCTCTGTGTGTGACGGTTACCCGAATCGTCACCTCTGAACCCTTTTGAGCGGTCTGCGGAGCCTCGATGGAGGTAGAGGATTTATTTGCAAAGGCAGAACGGGCATAAAGTGAGTAAAAAGGCACCATCATCAGAACAAACAACAGTTTTCTCCTTGTCATGGAAACACCTCCCCGATTTTTTCAATACTATTTTAACCTAACATCCATAGAATTAAAATTCTAGCTAAAAATATTTGAAATTTCCCCTCACCCCTAGGCTGTGTTGTAATTAGCCATTCTTCCTTCGACGAGCTCAGGACGAATAGCTAACCGATTGATTTTTAAGATTTCGTCATCCGTTTGTGGTGAGCCCTTCGATTCACCGTTCATCCTGAGGCTCTCGAAGGAGGAACGGTTCACTCAGGGCAAGGTTCTCGAACCATGAACGGAATAACTACACAGCCCAGTGGGGAGAGGGAGGGGGTGAGGGGGCAAAAAGCTAGAATGAAACTTCCAGATTTATATTGCAAAAATCAACAATAAAACAAGAGAGGAATTGTCCCATCATAGAAGATATGGGATAATTGAAAGGTGAATTTGACTAGAAGAGATTTTTTGAAACGGTCGGGGAGAGTTGTTTTAGCAAC
>VGSD01000507.1 GCA_016875155.1 Deltaproteobacteria bacterium
TTTAAAAAAGGTGGTAGAATTTTTCAAGGAAATTAAATCTTCAGGAGATAAAAGCGGATTAACTTCTTTTAAGGAATAAGCTTTCCGAATTTTTTTTAAACCTCGAACTCCGGACTCCGAACTCCGAACTTTGAATTACCTTTCCCTCTTTCCCTCAATAAACTCCTCGACCATCTGTTTGGCTTCATTGTCAGGAATTTGAATGAGGGGATGTTTCATGGCATAGGCCGAGATGGATAGGAGAGGACCACCGATTCCTCGGTTGCGAGCGATCTTACAGCATCGGATGGCATCAATGGTAATTCCACCGCTATTGGGAGAATCTTCCACGGAGAGTCTCATTTCAAGGTTCAATGGTATTTCTCCGAACCCTCTTCCTTCCATCCGGAGGAAACAGACCTTATTGTCATTCTGCCACGGGACATAATCAGAAGGGCCGATATGAATATTCTCGGGTTCGAGAGGAGTACCCAACTGGGACTGAATGGCTTCGGTTTTGGAAATCCGTTTATTCTTTAAACGGCTCCGGTTAAGCATGTTGAGGAAATCGGTGTTTCCGCCTGTGTTAATCTGATAGGTCCGGTCCAGCTTGACTCCACGGTCTTCAAAGAGTTTGGCCAAAGCTCGATGGATGATGGTGGCACCCATCTGTGACTTTACATCGTCGCCGACGGCAGGAATACCCTTGTCCTCAAACCTCTTTGACCACTTTAAGTCTGAGACGATAAAACTGGGCATGCAGTTGATCAAACTGACCCCCGTGTTCAAGCAGGCTTCTGCATAGAATTGGGTTGCCTGATCCGAACCCACAGGAAGGTAGTTGAGAAGAATTTCCACTCCGGATTCCTTGAGGACCTTTTCCACATTGCAGGGTTTCTCATTGGCCACCATGAAGACGCGGTCTTCAGGGTAATCCTTCATATGTTCAGAAACACCATCCAAGATCTCACCCATGGAGACGATGACGCCTGAGTTGTTGAATTGGGAGAAGATGGTCTGTGTGCAATTGGGTCTGGCAAAGATGGCCTCCCGGAGAGGTTTTCCAACTTTCCTCCGGTCTATATCGAAAGCCGCTCCCACCTCAATATCCCAGGGTCGGTAACCTCCGAGGTCCATATGCATCAATCCGAGGGGTTCAAATTTTGGGTTTTTTCGACTCAGATCCCTGTAGAATTCAATCCCTTGGATGAGAGCGCTGGAACAGTTGCCGACACCTACGACGGCGATTCGGATCGAACCCTTTTTCATAAACGTTCAGCCTTTCCGTATTCATCCAGTCTTTTTTCAATTTCAAATTACTATCTCATTTCATTTCGATTGTCAAGAAATTTGGCAAATTTGAAAAGTCTGTTCCCGACCCATAAATATATGATTTTTAGGGAGGGTTTTTTCTGGGAGGGTTTTTTCTTGACTTCTATTTTTTAATCTGTTAATTTCGCCGAAAATTAACCATCCTTGCAGGGTGTTTCACCGATGAAAAAAAAAGGGAAATCCACATTCCTTCGCAAGCCTGTTCAGCCTATCGATTTGAAAAAAACTAATAACCTTTATGATCTTATCCAAGCCTTCCAGCGCACCTCTTTTCAGAGCCGAAACCTCTTCAAATGTTTTGAGGTGTTTCGAAAGATGCTTTCCGATCCTTCTTGCATTATTTTCATGGGGTTATCCGGAGCCATGATCCCGGGCGGGATGCGTAAGGTAATCCGTGATATGATCGAGATGAGATTGATTGACGTCCTCGTCTCCACAGGAGCCAACATGTTCCACGACCTCTTTGAGAGCTTCGGATACCGACATTATATTGGATCGGCGGAAGGTGATGATGATGCTCTGCGCAAGCACCGGATCGTGCGGGTCTATGATTCCCTGATGGATGATCATGAGATTAACCAGGTCATCAAACTCCTCTCCAAGGTTCCCGAGGAGTTGGGGGAGAAGATTGTTTCATCCAGGCGATATCTGGAAGTTATCGGAAATTACATCCAGGATAATGGGGCGATCCTCAAGACAGCCGCCCGATACGGCGTTCCGGTCTTTGTCCCTGCCCTGAGCGACAGTTCGATTGGGATCGGATTGACCTTTCTCCACGCCCGGAAAAAAAATCCCTCTGAAGGGCTTATTATCGACCAGATTCGAGATAGCTTTGAGATTGCACAACTCAAAAAAATAGCTAAACTGACAGGAGCGATCTATGTCGGAGGGGGGGTTCCGAAGAATTATATTCAGCAATTGGGACCGGTAAGCGAACTCCTTTTCCGGAGGGAGAGCGGTCATCGGTTTGCCTTTCAGGTGACTGCGGATGATCCCAAATGGGGTGGTCTCTCAGGTTGTACCTTTGAGGAGGCAAAGTCGTGGGGAAAGATTGAGAGAAAATCAGCCTATGCAGCTGTCTATATGGATGCGACCGTTGCCCTTCCCTTACTGGTTGGAGCCATGTTACAAGAAGGAAAGATCTGCCGGAAGAGAAAAAGACGGCAGTTTATATGGGAAGGCGACCAACTGAAGACCATCAAGTTTACTTAACCTTCTCTTATTCTTATCAAATTCTCATCTTATAAACTTCTCTTTCCTATCAGGGTTCACGGATTCAAGGGGTCAAGTGTTCTAGAAAAAAGTCAATAGAAGTGATCTAAATCTGGAACTCC
>VGSD01000508.1 GCA_016875155.1 Deltaproteobacteria bacterium
AAGAATTCGAGAATGGCCAGACCGATTCCAAAAGAGGCAATCACCTCTGAAATGGGCATTCCCCTGACGCGAAGAAGAATAAACCTGTAGATGAGTCCGCCGATGAACGAGGTAAAAAGAACGGCCAAAACGATGGAGAGGAAATAGTTTAACTTTAACCATGTCAACAACATCCAGGCGGTATACGCAGCAAGGATATAGAGAGCGCCATAAGCAAAATTGGCAACGCCGCTGATTCCGAAGGTGAGGTTAAAACCCAGCGCCAGAAGGGCCAGAATCACGCTATTGACGAATCCGTAGATGAGAGTTCCTTGAAACATAAGCCTGCTTATATACTCTATGGGAGGCGATGGATGCCTCCCATAGAGAAAGTAAAAACTTCTTTTCAGTCCAACCTAAAAAAACAGATGATCTACTTCCCCGGCTTTAACACCCACTCCGGAGCCCAGATCTTCTTGTCTGCGATGGTTGTCGGATAGACGATTCTCTGCTCTCCGGCCTCACTCCACTGGAACATGACAGCAACCGCCTCCTTTGTTGGGTCGGTTCCATAGACCACCTGATTGCCTTCGTCAAACCGGATGCGGCCCATCACACCTGCCCTGTCTGTACGCTTCAGAGCCGCTACAATAGCATCAGCCTCAACCGTCCCGGCTCTCTCAATTGCCTCCTTCAGCACATATACGGATTCATAGGCCGGAGCAGGTCCATGGCCAGCCTGCAAAGCCGTTTTATACTTAGCCTTATAGGCATCATAAAAGGCTTTGGAGGGTGGATATTTTACCGAGGGGACATTGCCAAGCTCCCAAACCGCCTCTAACAACCCTCCAATCTGGCCATCAAAGGTCTTCCATGCCGCATCCCCTGTCATCGGAGAAACATATCCGGCTAACAAAGCAGGAACCTTGATGCTCTTATACTGTTTTACCAGAATACCGCTCTGCGGCATATCGAAGCAGACAAAGAGGACCTGAGCACCTCTGGCTTTGGCTTTCATGAGCGCCGAGGAGAAATCAGAAGCTCCTGTTGGAAACTCATCCTGACCCAGAACTTCCCATCCATTCTTCTCATACCACCCTTTAATGCCGCCTGCTGTTGCCCTTGCCCACAAGACATCCTGATTCATCAGATAGGTTTTCTTAAACCCAAACTCTTTGGTAAGAAGATTCATCGTCCCTGCCAGAAGTTCAGCCGCATATCTCGAAGTCAAACAGGTTCTAAAAACATATTTGTATTTTTCTGGGTTTTCCCGAATTTTCGCCTCCGATGCCGGTGTCATGGCAATCGTTCCAAGCATGGGAACTTTATATTTGGCCAATAAATCCATGGACGCAAGCAATGCCTCAGACCTGAAAGGTCCAACCACAATGGCATGGACTTTCTTATCCAGAATGATCTTCTCAATTCCAAGAAGCGCTTCGGGTACGGGGACCCCAGGGGCGCCATCCCGGATTTCACTTGCCTCAATCTTGATCGGATGTTTGGCCCCTTTAATGGTGACGCCGCCCTTGGCATTGATCTCATCGGCCGCCAGTTGCACAGCCTTTAGACTCTCCCCTCCCTCAAGAGAACCCAAAAAAGTGGGGACGCCGATGATGACCGTATCTCCGGCTTTAAGCTGAGCCTGCAAGGTTAGAGGAAAACTGATCAAAACAGTCAGAAACAGAAAGCCAAAAAATATTCCCTTTTTCATAACCCACTCCTCCTTTCTAAATTATTGCATGGCCAATATCCCTTTAAAAAAAACTTCACTGAAGATCTTACCCAATTGATTGGGGTCCACCCCTCCTTTTTTTTGGGGATGATACCATCGGTAGGTCCAGTGGACCATCCCAAAAAAGATAAAGGCAAGGATTGAATGGTTAATCGGTTTCAGAAGGCCTCTGTCGGCCAGATCCTTAAAAAGGTTTTTCAATGCGTTCACATATTGCCGTTCTTTGGCGATGGATATTTTTCGGTGCTCCAGAATGAGCGAGTCCCGCTCTGAGATCAGAACCGTCAACTGCTCTTTATGCCCTGCGTATTGCTCCACGTAGAATTTACAGATCTCACTCAACTTTTCTGTGGGATGGAGGTTGGCGTTGTAGATCTCCATGATTTTCTTATAGGCATCGTCCATAAAGGAAGTTACGATTTCAAAAAGGATCATTTCCTTAGAAGAAAAGTAATGGAACATCCCTGGCACGCTGAGGCCTGCTTTCTCAGCAATATCGCGCACAGAGGTTCCATCAAACCCTTGGGACGCAAAAAGCCCAGCGGCGGTCCTTAAAATTTTTTCTCTCTTGGATAGGAAAGACCTTCCTCTTTGATGCCCCTTCTTCATAGACATTAGACCGAGCGCTCGGTAAAGTTTCTGGTTTTGTTACCACAGGGAAATATTTTTGTCAAGACTTTTTTTACGCCTGTCTTTTTTAGTTCCAACACGCAGATGGGCACCGCTCAGAAACATTCATTTCCAGCCCATTTTCTCTTTGAGGTCCTCAATTGGGAATGAACCCCGTCAAAAAGTCTTTGACTTTCTAACGGGGTCGATCAGGAAGCAAATGATTTTAAGACATCAGGCCGGGCAAAAAGAGCACGATTTCTGGAAAAACAATGATCAAAATGATGAACAGAAACATGGTCAGGACAAATGGCAGGA
>VGSD01000509.1 GCA_016875155.1 Deltaproteobacteria bacterium
AAGGTGTGGGCAAGCCAGCGATAGAAAGATTGTCCGAAGAGTCTCTTATGAAAGATGACATCCGTAATGAGAATTTTGATATACCAACCGGGTCTCTTCCAGAACCTCTGCCAACTTCTATCCGTGAGGATTGTCAGCTTCCGCCATGGGGTCGCGTTCTCCGCGCCTTCGATCGTGCCCTGAAGGTAGAGACGGATACGAAACCACATCCCCCAGAAAAAGAGGACCATGGAAGGGATGAACATCACGTAAAAGATAAGGTGTTTATTCATGAGATGAATGACCCAGGGATGAACGGAATTTCTTTCCCCTCTGCTTTAACTCCGTTTTCCTCCATATGCGTCAGGACGAACTCAGCGATCGAGGCCGTCTTTAAACGAATCTTCATCTTCCTGGCAGTGGATTGAATGTTCCGAAGACACTGCTGACAGGAAGTGATGAGCAGATCCGCTCCTGTTGCCTGGATCTCTTTGATCTTCTCCTTGGCGAGAGAAGCGGCCAGTTCCGGTTCGATCATCTCAAGAAGGCCGCCTCCACCGCAGCACTTGCAACGCTCTCTGTGGTTTGGCAGTTCGACGAACTCCACGCCGGGCATCGACCTCAGAATATCTCTCGGGGCTTCATAGACGCCGCTTGCCCTTCCGAGATCGCATGGATCATGGTAAGTGACCCTGATCTTCTTTTCATCAAATCGGACCTTCCCCTCTCTAATCAGACTCAGGATGAATTGTGTCGAGTCGAAGAGTTTCAAATCGGTTTGATAATCCTCCAGCCAGGTGTGATAGCAGGAAGGACAGGAAAAGATGACCGTGTGAGCTCCCTTCTGTTTTACCGTTTCGATATTGTGTTGAAACAGTGCTTGGGCTTCCTTTCTGAAACCCCCGACCAGTAGCGGAAATCCACAACACCACTCTGCCCCTCCGAGAAGAGTGAAATCAATCCCTGCGCGCTCGAGGATTTTGACAAAGCTCTGGGGTATTTTATAAGCCATCGGATAATAGGCGGAGACGCATCCTATGAAATAGACGACGTCCGCCCTCTCTTTCTGGTAACGGTCTGCCGGAAAATCCTCCATGGCTTCGAGCCAGTCCGTTCTCTGGTCATTATCATGGCCGGAGATGTTATGGTCTTTGAGGATATTTCCCATCATCAATTTCAGCTGTTTGGGATAATGCCCCTGATCGACTAAAACCTCTTTAAATGCAAGCCAGAGGTTTCTTGAATCGATCGAAACAGGACACTGTGTTCCGCACTCGCCGCAAAGGGTGCAGCGATAGACCATTTCAGAAAATTTCTCCAATTCCGACTCGCTTAAGCTTTTTTTGCCGAATATCCTTGCCCAGAGGCCATACTGCCCCCGGATAAATTTCTTCATCGCTTGGATCTTCCCTCTCGGATTGATCCCTTCTTCGGTTTTCTGGGTGTAAACTGGGCAGATCCTGAGGCAATCGCCACAGCGGGTGCAGGCATCGATTTCCAATAGTTGTTTGGGAGATAGTTTAGTGAGGTCCACGGCGTTTAAGATGGTCTAATTGAATCTACCAGAACTCAATATACGATTTGCCTAAATCGCCTTTCTACTTTTTTCTATAACAAACGAGTTCCCGATTGTCAACCAAATCTAAAAGGTAAGACCAATATACCATTTGTGCAGGAGTTGTATTTTTGCGAAAAAAAAGGCGTTCGAATGGAACGCCTATCTATTTCTACGATGGTCAAGCCTTTAGACCTATGTCGGCTCGCCGGGGTCTTTCTACTCTTTTGTCTTCTTGACCCGTTCGATTTCAGATTTGATGAAATCGCCCATTTGGCCAATCTTCATCAAGCCCTTGAGATCTTCCTGGAGACTGGAGGAACTGATCTTAATGATCCAACCCTTCTCATAGGGACTGGTATTGATCAGTTCAGGGGAGTCTTCGAGTTCCTCATTCGAAGATTGAACTTTTCCGGAGACAGGGGCATAGATCCTGCCTACCCATTTGCCGGATTCCATAGAACCACAGGGCTTCCCCTGCTCAACGGTTTTGCCAACTGAAGGCATCTCCACAAAGACGATATCGCCTGCCAATTTCTGGGCAAAATCAGTTGTTCCCACGGTCACTATCTCCCCCTCAACTCTTGCCCAAAAATGTTCTTTATGATAGTAAAGATCATCGGGGAATACGTATCCTTCGATTTCCATGAAATACCCTCCTTTCGCTTTTTTCTGGCAATATACAATAAAAATCATAACTTAACAAGTCTTTTTTATTCTTTCTCATAAAAGCTTGACCTCACCACACAAATATTATATATAACCTGTGAAATTTTGCTCAAAATGATTTTATAATACCTAAATTGAGCGATTCTTTTTGAAAACCTCTTTAGCTACAGGCTTCTGCCTAGGTTTAAAATCACCCAAAGGGTGATTTGTAGCGCAAGGCTTTAGTCTTGCTTGCCCACCGCAGGCAGGCTTCAGAAGCAACCCTAAAGGGTTGCGCTACAATGAAATTTAAGAAAATCGCTCAATTTAGTGTAGTGTCTCATAAACAACTGGAGTTATTTTTTCTCTTACGGATACGTGGCAATGTACAGCCCGGCTGAATTCTTTCGAGAGTTTGTTTGCAGTGAGCAAGTTTCTCGATGATTGAGTTGACTGTT
>VGSD01000510.1 GCA_016875155.1 Deltaproteobacteria bacterium
TGATAGACAGCACCTGGAAATTCTATGCGCAATGGACGTGCCATGGTTATCCTATACCGCAATATCAATGATCATGTCAACAAAATAGACCTGACCCCATTACCAGAGAAGGTCAACGATCATCCCGGCGACTTCCTGTTCCTTTCCCTTTTTAAATAGTCCCATAAACTTACCTCCTCTTAAAAAGAATTCTTATCCTTCTTCTCTTAGAAACAGATTTTTGAAAATAGGACGGTCTGATTGGTTGATGGCCTCCTCCATGGTCCAAACATATTCGGGGCGGGTTTTGTCCTTCCATTGCGGGAGACCTCCCTGCCAAATATATTGGATCAGTTTTTGAAAAACAATAGTGTCAAAGAGATATTCGCCAATAAAAAATTTTTGAGATGCCTGATCAATGATAAATCGAAGATTCATCTTCAGGGCATACTTCTGAATTATGCTTTCGATCAAAGCCCGAGTTTTAAAGCCATCTGGATTCTGTTTAAAGTCCTCTTGTCGCTTAGGAAAGGGGTAGAGTCTATAGACCTCTCCGATAAAACCACTGTGATCGATTCTGTGAATCGCACCCATCAGATTTCCGATATCTTCTCTGTTTTGAAAAGAGTAGGCTTCCCATGAGGCCTTGAAAATATTTTCGTTTGTCTGGACGGCTTGGGAAACGTATTCGCAGAAATCTTCCGCAAAGAGAAAGTATTGATTAAGGAGGATCATGTCGGTTTCGATATTAAAGAAACCGAAAGCGATCTTTCCATGACTGAGGGATTCGAATTCGAAAGGCATCTTCTAATTTGTACAGATCGGAATTAAGTTTCCTTGACCAATCTTCTTTTTTATAATATATAGCAAAACGAATAACAGATTAAAACCATAAATTTATTTTAATGAAAAGGAAAGGAGAGTAACCTATGGTCAGACTGGCAAAGATCTTTTTCCCATTGTTCATGGTATTGATGATCCTATTCTTCTCTGGGTGTTCCCATATTGTTGCGCCCAGGGGAGCGATTCCTGTTAAGACGGATGTCGTGGGTTCGATCGATGCAAGGCAGGAGGTTTCTTTTATCAACGGAGTGGCCGAATCGAAACTCACACTCATTGCCACTCAAGGCAGCCATAAATATTTTGCAGACTATAGGCATTGGACAGGTCAGATTGTAAGCCAGCTTGAAAGCGAACTTAAGACCAGAGGAGTTCAGGTTATGTCCGAAGGAGGAACTGCCTTCAAAGTTGCCGTTGAAAGCGTGGGGCTCTTCTGGGGGTCCTTTGCCACACGCTGTATCCTTCGCGTCCGGGTTGAGAAGATGGATGGAACCTGGACAAAGACCTACGAGGTGAATAATGCGTCCGGCCATTTTGCCCGAACCTTTGATGGCGCTGCTCACAAAGCGGTTGTTGCTATCTTAAGCGATCAAGACTTCAGGAATGCCATGCGGTGAGCAATAGAAAGGAAACAGGTTCTTTTTTTAACCGACCATCTTTTTGAATTCTTCTTCGGTAAGGGTATTAATTCCCAGTTCTTTGGCTTTGTCGAGTTTGGAACCAGGGTCTTCGCCGGTGACCACAAAATCAACTTTTTTTGAGACACTGGAAGCCGTCATGCCGCCCAGCGACTCGACCAGGTTTCGAGCTTCCTCTCTCCCATAAGATTTCATTGTTCCCGTAAAGACGAAGATTTTACCTGCCAGTTTCCCTTTTTCTTTTCCTTTTGGTTCAATCAGTTTGATGCCGGCCTTTTTCAGCCGTTCGATCGATTCCCTGTTCTTTTTATCTTTAAAGAATCGAACCACGCTGGCGCTTACTTCAGGTCCAATTCCCTCCACCTTCATTAAGTCTTCTTCAGAGAGTTGGAAGAAGTCGTCTAAGCGAGTGAAAGAGTTGGCCAGCTCTTCTGCCGTGGTTTCACCGACATGGAGAATTCCAAGGGCGAAGAGAAATTTTCCCAGGGGTTTCGTTTTACTCTTTTCAATGGCATCGATGATGTTCTGGGCAGATTTATCCGCCATTCGTTCCAGTGCAATCAACTCATCTTTCTTGATGTAGTAAAGATCAGCCACATCCTTCACCAGGCCCTTCTCCACGAACTGGTCGATCAGTTTCACACCCAGCCCGTCAATATCCATTGCCCTCTTGGAAGCGAAGTGTTTGATTCGACCTTTCAGTTGGGCAGGGCAGTCTAGACCGATACAGCGATAGACGACCTCCTCTTTCATCACCTCCGCCCCGCAGACCGGACATTTCGAAGACATTTTGAATTTCTTCTCTGTGCCTTTCCGTTTGGAGGTGATCACCTGAACCACTTCGGGTATGACATCGCCTGCCCTCTGGATGACGACAGTATCTCCAATTTTTACATCCAGTCTATCAATTTCGTCCTGATTGTGAAGTGTGGCCCGGCTGATCTCTACCCCTCCGAGCCTCACGGGGTTCATCACGGCAACAGGTGTGAGGGCTCCTGTTCTCCCCACCTGGACGATGATATCCAGAATTTTTGTTGTCTCCTGTTTGGGCGCAAATTTCAAAGCCAAGGCCCATCGGGGGCTTCGGGCAATCTCCCCCAACCTTGTTTGAAGGTCGAGCCGGTCAACCTTGATCACAATTCCGTCAATCTCATAGGGAAGGTTTTCCCGCC
>VGSD01000511.1 GCA_016875155.1 Deltaproteobacteria bacterium
CCAATGGCTGTCTCCTCCGAGAGCATGACCGCATCCGTCCCGTCATAGATGGCGTTGACCACATCCGTCGCCTCTGCCCGAGTCGGACGGTTCTGATCAACCATCGATCTGAGCATCTGGGTGGCCGTAATCACGGGCTTGCCTGAACCATTGGCCTTGCGGATCAACATCTTCTGGACATTGGGGATCTTTTCAATCGGAGTCTCCACGCCCAGGTCGCCCCGGGCAACCATGATTCCATCCGAAGCTGAAAGGATTTCGTCGATCTTCTCCAGCGCCTCTTTTCTCTCAATCTTGGCAACGACCGGCAGGGAGGCAGAATATTTTTTTAAGAACCGCTTCACCCCTTCGATATCTCCCGCATCTTTGACATAGGAGAGGCTGACCATATCTACGCCGTTCCGGATGCCGAAGAGAAGATCTTCCCGGTCTTTCTTCGTAAAGGGAGAGACGCTAATGGTTCCGGTCGGAAAGTTGATTCCCTTATGAGAGGTCAATCTGCCTCCTACGATCACCTGACAGACAATGTCCTGACCATTGCTCTTCAACGCTTGGAGTTCGATCGCCCCATCGGCCAGAAGAAGCGTGTCTCCGGCCTTCACCTCTCTGGGAAGAGATGCATAACTCACAGACACTCCTTTTTCATCTCCTATAATCTTTCGATTCGTCAGGATGAATTTCTCTCCCCGTTTTAAGTCTATTCCTCCCTCTTTCACCTTCCCGACCCGGATTTTCGGGCCGGAAAGATCCTGCAGGATGGTCACAGGCCTTTTTAACCTATCCGACAGTCTTCGAATCGCTTTGATCTTTCTCAGATGCTCCTCGTGGGTCCCGTGAGAAAAATTAAGTCTGGCCACATTCATACCGGCCTGGATGAACGATTCAAGCACGGTTGAGGATTCGCTTGCCGGACCGATCGTACAAACGATCTTCGTTTTAGGATGGTTTTCCTTGATCATGGACCTAGTCGCTATTCTGTACTTTCCTAACATTTAAAATGGTTTTTTCATCTACTTTGTTTGTTTAATTTGCAGCCTAACGCTTTTAAGAGTTTTTGCTATGGTCGGCAATTGACTTTTTCTAATACCATAAAAAGATAAATAAATGTGAATATGAAAAGGAGTTTAATCGTTCCAGCGACAGTCCTGCTGCTCTGTTTTGGATTTACCGATTCCAGTTTTGCAATACGCCTACCTCCTGTTGCCCAAGTCATTTCCCGATGGTTTGCTTTTCATTTTTAAGAAGTTCAAGAAAGTGCGAGAGCGGGATAACAGAAATGTTTTGATAATTTTTCAGAGAGAGAAGATGCTTATCTCCTGTAACAATGATATCAGCTTCAGCCGCTACACCACACTCGAGGATACGATTGTCTGGCTCGTCAACCAAGACATGAAGATGGGGATGTGTTTTAATGACGTTACCCACTCGGGTAATAGCTTTTAGAAAACGGGTGATATTATTTTCTTCCCATCCAAATTTTTCTCTGAGCTTTTTAGCTGTTTCCGTAAGAATAGCGACGGATGAGTAAAGAATAAATTCCCCTCGCAAACAGTGGAGGTAAGCCTCTTCAGCCCTGCTCCCTGGTATGACAAGGGCAGAGATGAAGATGTTAGTATCGAAAACAACCTTCAATCTCAACGGCCCTCGAATACGATCCTTTCAACATCCTTTTCCGTTAAGATACCCTTCCCCCTCGCCCGTTTTGCGCCATACCGCTGGAGTTCATAGAATTCCCGTTCCGCAGCTTCCTTCTTATAATGCAGAAACATATCACGAAAGAGCTGGCTCTTATTTTTTGCCTCTCGTTGGGCAAACCTCTCATAATCCTCGGCTATCTCCGGAGGGAGGGAAATGGTTATCGCCGTGCGCCTTCTTGCCATGCTTTAACCCCTTATCCTGAAATTTGGGTATGACAAAATAATACCGAATTTTGGGGATGTTGTCAAGAAGTGTGGATGGCACCAAATGCGGAAAGAATTCCTGTGCTTATTTTATTTTTTAATGACCTGCGCCCCCTCCTCTGCGATTCGTTCCGCATCAATGGTGATGGTGAGGTCCCCTGCAATCACAACAACCGCTTTATCCATGCCGAGCTTCCTTAACATGGCCTTAATAAGAGAAGTTTTTCCCGAACCAATCGAACCCATGATGTCTATGGTCAAAACATTAGAACGGTCGAACCTCTTCCTGTTCTCTTTGGCCAAACTCCGATTTTTGGATAAGAGATCCTTTTCCAGCTCGATGTCAAATATCTTCGGCCCGTTCGACTTAAGAACTTTCATCGCTCCTTCCTTTAGATCACAAAACAGTAGTTGAACAAAATTATAACGGGATTGTGTCCAAAAGGAGATATCCGAATTGGGGAATTTCTCAAGACGCGAGAAAAGATGAAGGTGGATCAACGTTCCCTTCCTATTCAGCCTTTTGCTTGAACCCAACCTTTTCCTCCAGGAGATAGACCGCTTCTGCTCCCAGGAGAACGATGACCGAAGAATAATAGACCCAGAAGAAGAAAACGATCAGGGCACTCAAGGAGCCATAGATCATCGAGAATTTCCCTATATTGAAGACATACCATCCGAACAACTGTTTAGCTACTTCCCAAAAAAAACTTGTAAAAAGAGCG
>VGSD01000512.1 GCA_016875155.1 Deltaproteobacteria bacterium
AATTGACAGCAATAAAATCCCACAGATAGGATCCGGCCGGGTAAGCCGTTGGCAGCTTCCATTTTATGGTCTGGGCACTGACGACGGATCCTGAATGAAAGATTGTAAAGAAAGAAAGTGTAATCAAAATCAATATCAAATGACGGGTTTCTTTTCTCATAGCATACCTCCTTTTGATTTGTCCGTTTCAGAAATGAATTCGAAATGTTTCATTTTCCGATTCTTCTTTCACCTCCTTCCGCCATGAATCGCCCCCTTTTCATCCTTTTCTCCAGACGGCATTCTTGGTTTTCATTCCCCAATCGCCCTATCCATTCGATATCCTTTTTTGATCCGAGAGCAGGATGGTTTCCCTATGACCGATAAGCCTTACAGGTGTCGATCATGACTTTCACATTCTCAAACTTGGCATTCGGGGGCATACTGCAACCGGTGCCCAGGATAAACCCTCCTTGCTCCCCTACATCCTCCATTAATCTCCGGACATAACCCTCGACCTCTCCCGGCGTTCCGGCCACCAGGAGGGAGGCAGGGACGTCACCCATTAAGCAAACATGATTTTGCAGAATCTTCTTTGCATTAAAAATATTGGTGGTCCCATCGAGGGAAGCAATCACTTTTCCTTTTGGAAATTCCTTAAAATAGGGAAGGTTCTTCGTCCAATCCGTATCGAGGTGCATCAACGGTGTGATCCCGTTTTTAACAAAGGCCTCGATCATCTTTTTTAATTGCGGGAATTCAAAACGTTCGAAAAATGAAAGGGGGTAATAAGCGCCGGAGCCCCGTTCAAGGATGACAGCCACACAGGGGATGCCCGTGGCTTTGCAACCGTCAATCCCGTTCTGGATGAGGTCAGGCAACGCAGCCCAGGTCGCCGCCTCCACTTTGTCCGGGATTTCGTAAAGATCCAGGGTATATTCCGGGAGGGATCTGGCGCAGGAAAGGCCCATTTGAGGAGAAGGCACTGAGGCGCCGACAAACACCTCCACACCTTTTTCTCGCCAGAACTCCGTATCCCTGCGATATTGCTTGAGTGATCTCTCGGCTTGAGCTTTGTGGTACGATGCAATCGTGCCGTATTGCTTTATCTCCAAGTCCGTAATTTCCCATATTCGCGGCAGCATCTCCAGGGAAAAAATATTCCAACCCTTATTGATTAATAAATCGTAATCTTCCCGTTTAACATTGGGAGCTTCTAATATTTGCCAGTACGAGTCACGGGGAAGATCTTTGCCCGGAAGCTTGATTCGGGTCAAGTGTTTGATAGACAGATAATAAATGTCGGTTCCCCCCGCATAATAAACGGCATCCCCCCAACTTCCCAGCTTGTCCCAAGTTTTTCTCATCGCCTCAGAAGCGCGGTCAGGCTGTTCGAGAATATCGGCGAAGGTAAGCCCCTCTTGGGTGGCGGAAAAACGATCCATATAGGAGGGCAATATTCCAGGACGGTCAACTTCTTTGCAAGCAACACAGGCTTTCAATCGTTCGATCCCTGTCATTTGGTTTCTCCCCGATTTGAATTGGCAATGAATGTTTCGCAGATCCGAACCCCTTCTGCCGCATCCAGGGTTTGAGCATCGGCCCCCACAAACCGCCGGGCTTCCTCTCCGGTCGCTCCACCTCCAATGATGATCTTCACGTTATCCCTGAGTCCGTGTTGCCTTAAAAGATCGACGACCTCCTTCATGGAAGGGTAAACCGTCGTAATCAATCCGGACATGCCAACGATATGAGGATTCTCTATCCTCACTTGTTCCAGGAAACGGCCAGGTACAACGTCCACCCCTATATCGATCACCTCGAACCCTGCAACCCTGGCTAAGACCGCGAAAATGTTTTTCCCAAGATCGTGGATATCACCCTTCGGGGTGCCGAGGACGATTTTTCCTATCGTCTTTTGACTCGCCTGCTCCTCTTTTTTTATCTCCGGGGATAAAATTTGAACCACTTTTTCAAACATTTTCGCCGAAATGATTAATTCACCCAGAAAGTATTCGCCACTTTCAAACTTCTTTCCGATTTTGGCCATCTCATCCTGGCATTCTCTGATCAGAACATATGGGGAACTCCCCTCTTTCATGGCCTGGTGTATGATTCCCTCGATTTCACCTATTCTAAGTTTTTGAAAAGCCTCGGCAATCCGGTGTGTCATGAAATGGGCCTCCTTCTTCTCATTTCACCTCCATGAAAACCTCCTGGATGGCTACTCCTTCTTAGCCAGCTCCAGGAATTTACGATACTCCTCGTCTTTGATATTAAAGACGTTTTCTTCTTGGGGAAATTTTTTCTTTTCAACCTCGTCCACAAAGGCGGAGAGCGCTCGATTCATTTCATCCAGGAGGTTGGCATATTTTTTGGCAAATTTTGGCGTGAACCGTTCAAAAAGCCCCAGGGCATCGTAAGTGATCATAAAGACCCCATCGCAGTACCTCCCTCCGCCCAGACTGATCGTCGGAATGGAAACGCGCTCAGTGATCTCTTTGCATACCTTTTCAGAGATGCATTCAAGCTCAATTGCAAAGACACCGGCCTGCTCCAGCATAAACGCCTCTTTGAGCAATTGATAGGCTTCCTCTGAAGAAGTCCCCCGGACTTTAAACCCGCTTTGCATGGACACGGTCTG
>VGSD01000513.1 GCA_016875155.1 Deltaproteobacteria bacterium
TGTGATCGACCTCGAAAGAGCGGCCCAATTAGGGGCTCACTATCTGATTATCCATATCGGGCATCGAATGGACTCTTCTGAGGATGAAGCCATTGAGGCAGTAGCATGGGCGATCAATCAGGTTTTTGATCGGGTAAAAAATCCTGTCATCCTGCTTCTTGAAAATACCGCTGGCCAGGGAACGGAGATCGGTTATGAGTTTAATCAAATCAAAAAGATCATCGAGAGGGTTGAGCAAAGAGACAGGATCGGAATTTGTTTAGACATCGCCCACGCTTTTGAGGCGGGGTATGACCTCTCCAAAAAAGATGGGATTGAGAAGACGCTCGAATCTTTCGATAAGACGATCGGCCTGAAACGCCTCCACCTCCTTCATTTGAATGATTCAAAGACACCCCTGGGATCGAGAAAGGACCGGCACTGGCATATTGGTGAGGGCCTCATTGGAGTTGAGGGATTCAGGCATCTCATCAACCATCCCTTATTAAAACATCTTCCAGGAATCATGGAGACCCCGAGAAAAGACACGGTTGAAGATCTGCAGAATATGAAGGTGATCCGAAGTCTCGTGGAGTAGAGAAAATATCTTTACAGGCAAGGGTAAGAGGTCAGGGCTAAGAAGCCGGTTTGGTGGAAGGCAAATAGGTTAAGGTTAATAAGAAGGTTCACGTTGACGACGCTCGTATCGTTTATAAAAGGTTACGTTGATCATCTTTTTTAATTATTTCACCTAACCGTTACCGATAACCGAAACGGGCCTCGTTACCCTTACCGTTAGACTTTTCCCCAATGCATGATATGCTTCTCATTCACCCTCCTGTTTCCAAACCATGTGAACCTCCAGCAGGAATCGCCAGACTCTGTGGCGCCCTGAAGCACCGTGGGATTAATTACACGGTTCTTGATGCCAATATAGAGGGCCTTCTGTTTCTTCTGAATTCTTCACCCGGATCATCGGATACTTGGACCACTCGGGCACTCCGCCATCTTTCTGGACATCTTGATTCGTTGAAGAGTTGGGAAGCTTATCGGGATGGGGATCGTTACCGCCGAGCCGTCATTGACCTGAATCGACTTCTTAAGATGACATCCAGTGCAAGTGGCGTTCGTGTGGAACTGGCCAACTATGAACATGATACACTCTCTCCGGTCAGGAGCATGGATCTGATCCAGGCCGCAGAAAATTTTGAGGGCAACCCCTTCTTTCATTATTTTAAAAAAAAGCTTTCCGAGATTTTTAGAGAGCAACCGCCTTCTTTGATCGGTTTTTCCATCAACTACCTAAGTCAAGCGCTATCCACCTTTGCCATGATTGGGTTTCTCAGGCAGGATTATCCAGGAGTAAAAATTGTTTTGGGCGGAGGTCTTGTCACCTCATGGATGAGAAGACCTCATTGGAAAAACCATTTTCAAGGGTGGGTGGATCATCTTGTTGCCGGACCAGGAGAAGGACCTTTGCTTACACTCATGAGTGTAAGTGAGGCAGGAGATATCCCTTACAGGCCGCATTACGATTCTCTACCTTTGAAGGATTACTTCGCTCCCGGGTTAATTCTCCCCTACAGCGCGTCAAGCGGGTGTTATTGGAACAGGTGCTCCTTCTGCCCGGAAAGGGCTGAGGGAAATCCTTATCGCGCCATTCCTGAAGATAAGGTGATTGATCATCTGCTTCACCTGGTTCAGAAACATAAGCCGGTCCTGATCCATCTGCTGGATAATGCCATCTCTCCGTCACTGATGAATGCAATCTCCGAGCACCCTCTGGGAGTCCCCTGGTATGGCTTTGCCAGGATCACCCGTCATCTGATGGATCAAGATTTCTGTATAGGATTGAAACAATCAGGATGTGTGATGCTAAAACTTGGCCTGGAATCCGGAGACCAGAGTGTACTCGACCATCTGCACAAGGGGATTGATCTTGAGGAGACATCAATCGTTTTGAGAAATTTGAAAAAGGCAGGGATTCCAACCTATGTCTATCTTCTTTTTGGAACACCTTCGGAAGGCGCGAAAGAAGCAAGAAGGACATTTGATTTTGTGGTGAAACATCATGAGTGTATTGATTTTTTAAATCTCGCTATATTCAATATGCCAATTTATGGAACAGAAGCCCGACCAATGAAAACAGAGGCTTTTTACGAGGGAGACCTCTCCCTCTATACAGGTTTCGATCACCCGAAGGGGTGGAACCGGCTATTGGTCCGGCAATTCCTTGACAAGGAATTCAAGCGACACCCTGCCATTGCCTCAATTTTAAGAAGGGATCCTCCTGTCTTCACCTCGAATCACGCTCCCTTCTTTACCAAAGCGGGAAGAATGGGGGATGAATGAGGGTATTGACTTTGGTATAACTATTTGTCATAATGATTTTATGAAAACGGCCATATCCATACCGGATGAGGTATTCAAAGAGGTCGATAGGTTTTCTAAGGAACACCAATATTCGAGGAGCGAAGTATTCGTGATGGCAGTGAAGGAATTTTTGGAAAAATTGAAATCCCAGCAACTCTTGAATGCATTGAATGAGGTTTATTCAGAGCCAGAATCTTTAGAAGAAACAACCCTGAGAGAAGAAAGCAAGCGATACTATTCTAAGAAAATACAGAAAGAGG
>VGSD01000514.1 GCA_016875155.1 Deltaproteobacteria bacterium
GGAGATTTTCCAATGCTAATATCAAATCAGTTACAGGATTGCTAATATTTCAAAATACATTATATGAGGGAGGAATTAACGTGAAACGACTTGTAGTGGCGATGATTTTAATAGTTATTTTCTTGCTATGGAAAATTCCTATGGTTTCCGCTCAATTTTCAGAGGCAGGGGTAGACAAATTCAGAGTGGCAGTGGAGGCACCTGATTTCACATTGAGAGAATTGGGGGGAGGGAAAATCTCTCTTAAAGAATTGAGAGGAAAGGTCATCCTTCTAAACTTCTTCGCACCCTATTGACCGGACTGCAGGAAGGAGTCTCCTTCCTTTGTCAGGCTCTATGAGGAGTTTAAGGGAATGGATCTGGTGTTCCTCAAGGTGGCGATCAAAGAGAAAGAGGAAGATTTGAAGAAATATAAGGATGAATTCAAAGTCTCCTCACCTATCCTTCTTGATGAAAAGGCAGAAGTGGCCAATGCTTATGGTATTCAGAGCCATCCCCAGACCTTCTTCATCAGTCGTGAGGGGAAAGTCGTGGGAAGAGCCCTCAAGGGGATGGATTGGACATCGACGAGCATGAAGAAGCTGATCCAGCATCTGTTGGAGGTGAAGAAATGACTTTAAGAAAGATGGCTACTTCTAAGAAAGTCATTCCTGTGAAAGCAGGAATCCAGAAAACTACTGGATTCCGGGTCAAGCCCGGAATGACATACAACACTATATTTACGTCTTTATGTATAAAAAGAATTTCTTATTTATCTCTTGTTCTTACACTTAGCCTTGCGATGGTTGGCTGTATAACCCCAAAAGAGGAACTGCATCTCCATGGCAACCTTTCTCCTGTCACGACTTATCCCAAAGACTATATTCATCCTCTAACGGAAATCAACCTGGAGAAGGTGATCAACGAGAATCGAGGGTTGCGGGTTTTAGAAGAGAATGCGAGAACGGTCCATGACTATTATCGGGCAGGGGTGCAGGAGAAGGAAGAGGGCGAAAAGCTTTTAAGAGAAGGCAAATGGGAAGGGGCCCAAATTCACCTTGAAGACTCCAATCGGCTCTTAAGAATTGTCCTGAGATATCTCGATAAAGATGAGGCTTACCGAAATATTTATGGGGACCATGTCATTATTTTTCTTCCGAACCTGCTGTCGGCAGATAATTACCTCAAGTTGGCCGGTCTCTATGGAAAAATGGAAAAGGAGGATAAGGGCATGGAATCTATAGGCCATGGGCGATACTATTTGTCTCAATCCCTGAAGCATGTCAAAACCGAGTGGGCATTTCAGATCAAAAAGGGGTTCGAAGAATTGGATAAAAAGTAGGAAGAGCTCATGACCATAACGATGTGTAAGGTGGCATTATGAAAAAAATTCAGATCTTCGGCTTGGTGATCATTTTTGCGCTTCTTTTCTCTCCGATTGTCTTCTCAAAAGATACAGTAAAACTTTACCTTTTTTACTCAAAGGAGACAGGAGGATTGAAGCTTGAAGAAGAGGTGCTCCGGCCTCTTTCAAAGAAGTATCCGATCGAAGTTAAATCCCTTTCCGTGAATCAATTGGAAAATTATAACCTCCTGATCGCATTTGAAAAGCAATTGCATGATACGGATCATGCAATTCCTGCGGTCATTATTGGAGATAAGATTTTGGGAGGAGAGGCTGAGATCCGGGATGAACTGGAGGGATTGGTCAGATCTCTTGCTGAGAAGGGAGGAACCTCCTGGCCTTCCATAAAACCCGTGAGTGAGGAAGAGGGCTGGATTCCCGCGCCCCCTACCGAAGCAGAAAGGAGGTCCGGGAAGATCATCTATGCCGCCTTCCTTTATATGCCAGGGTGCCTTCACTGTGAAGCAATGAAAAGTGACTTAAGGAAATGGAACGTCAGAGTCCCAACCTTGAGGATTCGAATGTTCAGTCTAACCCGGGAAGAAAATAAGAAACTGGACGAAGCCCTTTCTCAAATTTATCAGGTCCCGGAATCCAAGAGGCTGGTGGATCATAAGCTCTATATGGGTGAGGATTATCTCTGGGGAGAAGATCTTCACCAGGAAAGTTTCGAAAAACTGGTTGCGAAGTATAAGGAGCGGGGAGCTCCCCCTCCCTGGGAGAAGGTGACCCGAGAAGCTCTTGAAGAAGGGGAGAAGAACATCATCGAGCGATTCAGGAGGTGGAGTCTCTCGGCTGTCCTGATAGCAGGCTTCATCGATGGCATCAATCCCTGCGCCTTTGCCACCATTATCTTCCTCGTCTCCTATCTCACGTTTGTGGGAAAGAAGGGGAAGGAGATTCTTCTCTATGGGATTGTTTTTACGTCCGGTGTGTTCGTTGCCTATCTTCTGGTGGGAATGGGGCTGATGACCTTTCTCCACCAGTTGAACAGTTTCCCCTTGATCAGCAAAGGGGTCTACCTCTTTATCGCCTTTTTCGCCTTAACACTCGGAGTGATCAGCCTGTACGATTACCTCCTTTTCAGAAGAGGTCAGGTGGCCAAATGGAAACTTCAGCTCCCGATGGGTTTGAAGAAGAAGATTCATGAAATCATCCGGGAACAGGCTCGATTCAAGGGAGGTTTTCTGGCCACCTTTGGGGCTGGGTTCATCATTGCTGTCT
>VGSD01000515.1 GCA_016875155.1 Deltaproteobacteria bacterium
TCCCCTTAAGTAAGGGGGGGTTAGGTGGGGTTAATTTTGGATTTAGAGTTTAAGGTTGAAGTTTAAACATTTATTGAGGTGAAATAAGAGGATCGAGAAACAGTATGGAGACCCTACCCCTAACCCCCTTTAAAGTCGTCATTGATGGCATCAAAGAGGCAGGCGGAGAAGCAGACAAACTCTGCTATCAGTGTGGCAAATGCGATACCGTATGTCCCTGGAACCGTGTGAGAAAATTCCTGGTACGGAGAATGATCAACCAGGCCAAATTCGGTACTGTCCCCTTTGAATCCGAAGACCTCTGGCTCTGCGCCACCTGCGCCCAATGTGTCCAGAAATGCCCCAGAGGCGTAGAAATCATTGACATCATGAGAGCCATGCGTAGGTTATTAGTACCAGAAGGAGTCGTTCCTGCCAGCATCCCCAACCTTCGGGGCATCATGACGAGTATTGCCAGTGTGGGGAACCCCTGGGGACAAGAGCCCAATGACCGTCTCAACTGGGCTAAGGACCTCTCCGTAAAAGAATTTACCGAAGGGACAGAGACTCTGTACCTTCCCTGCTGCTATCCCAGTTACGAACCAAGACTAAAAAAGGTATCCCAAGCTACAGCTACGATCCTTAATCAGGCAGAAATAGACTATGGGGTATTGGGGTCTAAGGAACTTTGCTGTGGTGAGAGTGTACGAAAGGCTGGAAATGAAGACCTCTTTAAACGCCTGGCCAAAGAAAACATAAAGACCTTTATAGACAATGGAGTTAAAAAGATCGTTGCCTCCTCCCCTCATTGCTTTCATACCATAAAGAACGAATACTCGGAATTCAAGGTCAACTTTGAAGTGGTTCATACCTCTCAGTATCTATTGGAACTGATTAAGAAAGGGAAGCTTCAGATTACCAAAGAATACCCGAAGAAAGTGACCTATCATGATCCCTGTTACTTGGGGAGACACAATGGGGTCTATGATGAGCCCAGGGAGATATTGAAAAAGATCCCTGGGATAGAACTGGTGGAGATGGCGGATACGAGGGAGGAGAGCCTTTGTTGTGGGATGGGAGGAGGTAGAATCTGGATGGAGACAGCCAAGGGGGAGAGATTCTCAGATCTCCGGTTGCAGCAGGCGATTGGAGTGGGAGCAGAGGTGTTGGTTACGACCTGTCCTTATTGCATCAGCCAGTTTGAGGACAGCAAGTTGACTTTGAAGGATAGTGAGACTTTACAGATCAAAGACCTCACGGAGGTGATACAGGAGGTGATATAGGAAACCGGCATTAAAATTCCAATATCCAAATCCCAAATTCCAAATAAATTCCAATGACCAAATTCCGAAACAAACCTGTTTGGGTCATTGGAGTTTGGAAATTATTTGTGATTTGGTGCTTGGGATTTGGTGCTTCTACTGCATAATCAAACTTATGTTGTCATGTTGTGCACAGCTATTTCATAAGGGACAAATGAGGTGATAGGAAGTGGAAAAAAACCAATTCGATAATAGTTCCGTAGACAGTCATCGCGGTGATGTGATGATTGTCGGTGGGGGAATCAGCGGTGTTCAGGCCTCTCTCGACCTCGCGGCATCGGGTTTTAAGGTCTATCTGGTCGACAGGGCACCTGCCATTGGCGGCAAGATGGCCCAACTGGACAAGACCTTTCCCACCAATGACTGCTCCATCTGAATACTTGCACCCAAACTGGTCGAGGTCGGCCGGCATCCCAACATTGAGATCCTCACCTATACTGAAGTCGAAAGGGTAGAGGGAGACGCAGGTCAATTCAACGTAACCCTGATCAAGAAGCCCAGATACATTGAAGAGGAAAAGTGTACGGGTTGCGGTGCCTGTGTTGAGTACTGCCCGATCATGGTCCAGGATGAATACAATCAGAACTTATCTTTAAATAAAGCCATTCATGTCTATTTCTCTCAAGCAGTTCCGCTGATCACCTATATCGACTCCCAAAAGTGCTCTTTTCTCAACAACGAGAAATGTGCCATCTGTGCGGGGATTTGCAAGAATAACGCCATCAATCTATACCAGAAACCGGAGAAATTAGAAATCGAAGTGGGGGCGATCATTCTTGCTCCGGGCTTTGAAACTTTTGACCCGAAGCTGAGGAGCGACTATGGCTACGGGAAGATGCAGAATGTGGTAACGAGCCTTGACTTTGAACGCATCCTGTGCGCCACCGGGCCTTACGAGGGTGAGATCAGTCGCCCTTCTGACAAGAAGCATCCGCATAAAATAGCGTGGATACAATGTGTCGGCTCGAGACAGGTTATCCAGGGAGGCAACAAATACTGTTCAGCCGTATGTTGTGCCTATACCCAGAAACAGGTGATTCTGACAAAAGACCATGACGCTCAGGCCGAGTGTACGATCTTCCATAATGATATTCGCTCGTTCGGGAAAGATTTCGAGCGGTTCTATCAGAGGGCGGAACATCTTCCCGGGATTCGATTCATCAGAAGTTTTGTCTCCATCGGAAAAGAGATTCCCGAAACCAAGAATGTGACGATACGTTACTCTACTTATGAAGATGGGGTCAAGGAGGAGGAATTCGACCTTGTGGTATTATCCGTTGGATTGAACCCTCCGGACGATGTGAAA
>VGSD01000516.1 GCA_016875155.1 Deltaproteobacteria bacterium
TTGAAAAGTGCAAATTGCAAAATAAAAAGTTAACAAGATTTTGAAATTTTCAATGTTAATTTTGCAATTTGCATTGATATTTTAAAGGGGGAGAGACCACCCATGAGATCCATCGATGCTATACGGAAGGAGTTGGAAAAGAGAAGATCAGAAGCTCTTTTAGGTGGAGGGCAAGAAAGAATCGATAAGCAGCACAAAGATAAAAAACTGACTGCCCGTGAGCGTATAGATCTTCTTCTCGATCCGGGAACGTTCGTTGAACTGGACCGATTCGTCACCCATCGCTGCCATGATTTCGGAATGGAGAACAAGAAGTTCTGGGGGGATGGCGTGGTCACGGGTTACGGGAAAGTGAATGACCGTCTGGTCTATGTTTTTTCTCAGGACTTTACCGTATTTGGGGGTGCGCTGGGAATGGCCTTCGCAGACAAGATCTGTAAGGTCATGGATCTCGCTATGAAGACTGGAGCACCTGTCATCGGGCTCAACGATTCCGGGGGAGCAAGAATTCAAGAGGGGGTAGAAAGTCTTGCCGGTTACGCTTACATTTTTTTAAGAAATGTACTTGCTTCTGGTGTTGTCCCTCAGATTTCGGCCATTATGGGCCCCTGCGCAGGTGGAGCTGTCTATTCTCCAGCCATGACCGACTTCATCCTCATGACACAAAAAACGAGCTACCTCCACATCACCGGTCCGGATGTCATCCGGGCGGCCTTGGGCAAGACAGAAACTCCGGACGGAAAACCGATCACCTCTGAATTGTTAGGGGGTTCAAAGGTCCATATGGAAAAGAGCGGAGTAGCCCATTTTGCAGGAGAGAATGACGAGGAGACCATTCGTCTCATTAAAGAACTCCTCAGCTTTTTCCCCCAAAATAATCGGGAGAAACCACCCATACTCCCTTGCACCGATGATCCCAACCGGATGGATGAATCTTTGAAAACAGTCGTCCCGGAGGATTCTAAAAAAGCCTACGATATGAAGAAGATTATTTTGGGCACCGTGGACAACGGATATTTTCTTGAAGTACAGAAAGATTGGGCAAAAAATATCGTTGTTGGTTTTGCCAGGTATAATGGGATGCCCGTGGGTATCATTGCCAACCAACCCAACTGGCTGGCAGGATCGCTCGATCCTGATTCGTCGGTGAAGGCAGGACGGTTTGTCCGTTTCTGCGATTGTTTTAGCATTCCTCTGATCACCTTTGTTGATGTCCCCGGGTTTCTTCCGGGAATTGATATGGAAGCAAGGGGCATCATCCGACATGGGGCTAAACTCCTCTATGCTTTCTGCGAGGCTACCGTTCCCAAGATTACAATCATCACCCGCAAAGGTTATGGCGGAGCTTACGATGTGATGTCCTCAAAACACATCCGGGGAGATATCAATTACTGTTATCCCACGGCCGAGATTGCTGTTATGGGTGCGGAAGGAGCGGTCAACATCATCTTCCGAAACGAGATTAAAGAAGCGGAAGACCCAAAGGAAACCCGTGAACAATTGGTATCAGAGTACCAGATGAAATTTGCAAGCCCATACAAAGCCGCGGAATTGGGATATGTTGATGAAATTATTGAACCGGAGGAGACCCGTCCCAAGATTATCCAAGCCCTCGACATCTTAAAAACAAAGGGCGATACCAACCCCTGGCGAAAACACGGAAATATACCGCTGTAAATAGAGGATTCAAGGGGTCCAGGATTCAAGGGGTCCAGGGTTCAAGGGGTCCAGTGAAATCCCTAAAAAAAGACACTCGAACCCATGAACCCTCGAATCCTCGAACCCTTTCATTAAATGGAGTAAAACATGGCTAAGAATGTTCGCGAAGAAATGGAGAGATGGGAAAAGTCAATCCTCAATAAAGCGCTCTCTAAATCTCCTGAACGGGAACCTTCCTTCAAAACGACCTCCCATATTGAGTTAAAGCGGCTCTTCACACCCCTCGATAACGCCGATCTCGATTATGCTAATGAACTTGGATTCCCCGGAGAGTTCCCGTTTACCCGTGGAGTTCAACCCACCATGTATCGGGGACGCTTCTGGACCATGCGCCAGTACGCAGGGTTTGCAACCCCCGAGGAGACGAACAAACGATACAAATATCTTTTAGAAAACGGACAAACCGGTTTAAGCGTTGCCTTCGACCTTCCCACACAGATTGGTTATGACTCCGACCATCCTTTGGCTGACGGCGAAGTCGGAAAAGTGGGCGTTGCCATTGATTCCCTGAAAGACGTGGAAATTCTCTTTGATGGCATTCCCCTTGACAAGGTCTCCACTTCCATGACGATCAATGCGACTGCCGCGATTTTGCTGGCGATGTATATCGCTGTTGCAGAAAAACAGGGGGTCAAAAGCGAAATCCTACAGGGAACCATTCAGAATGACATTTTGAAGGAATATGCGGCAAGGGGAACCTACATCTATCCCCCTCTTGAATCGATGCGAATCGTCACCGACATTTTTGCTTTTTGTAAAAACCGCGTCCCCCGTTGGAATACCATCAGCATCAGCGGTTATCACATGCGTGAGGCGGGTTGCACGGCTGTCCAGGAAGTCGCTTTTACCCTGGTCGATGGCATTGCGTACGTGGAAGCA
>VGSD01000517.1 GCA_016875155.1 Deltaproteobacteria bacterium
GGACGGCATCTTTTTCCACCAGGTGAACCTCATGCCCCTGGTTGGCGATGGAGAGGGCACACGTCATGCCAGCAATCCCTCCACCCACCACGAGCGCCGCCTTGTTTACGGGGAGATCAAAATCCTGTAACGGCTCCAGGTGACAAGCCCGTGCTAACGACATCCGGATGATATCTTTTGATTTCTTGGTGGCTTCTTCCTTTTCCTTGGAGTGTACCCAGGAGCAATGTTCACGGATATTGGCCATGTCGAAGAAATATTGATTGATCCCTCCTTCTCGAAGCGAGTAACGGAAGGTGGGCTCATGGGTCTTTGGGGTACAGGCGGCAACCACCACGCGGTTGAGCCCTTTTTCCCGGATCACGCTCATGATTTGATTGGTTGACTCTGTAGAACATGAGAAGAGCTGTTCTTGAGCATGAACCACATGAGGTAGAGTTAAACTGTATTCAACTGCAGAGGGGACATCGACGACTCTCCCAATATTTGCTCCACAATGGCACACAAATACGCCGACTTTCGGCTCTTCTTGCGAGACATCCCTTTCAGGAGGATAGACTCTTTCTGTGGTCAGCTTTCCACGCCGGTAATCAAGGAGTTGACCGCACTGGGAACTTGCGCCATTTGCAGTAAATACGGACTCAGGAATATCCATGGGCCCGTGGAAGGCGCCACTTACAAAGATTCCCGGTCGAGAGGTTTCCATCGGATTAGAAGAATCCGTTTTGCAGAATCCATGAGGATTAAGCTCAATGCCAAATTGATTTGCCAGTTCATTTGCATTGGCAGGGGGATTCAACCCAACGGACAAAACCACCATATCGAATTCTTCCTCTTTCACTCCATCTTCAGGGGTAGAATACCGCACGGTGACATTCTTGGTTACGGGGTCCTCTCTAACTACGGATGTGTAGCTTCTGATAAACCGAATCCCGGGAAGTTTCTCTGTCCTTTGGTAGAATCGCTCAAAATCCTTGCCATAGGAACGAATATCATTATGAAAGATCGTGCACTCTGCCTCTGCGTCGTGATCCTTTGTTAAGATGACCTGCTTCTGGGTGTAGGTGCAGCAGACGGCTGAACAATAACTGCTGCCACCCGGAGGATTGACCTGCCTCGAGCCGACGCATTGAATCCAGGCTACTTTATGAGGATGCTTCAAATCAGAAGTGCGCCTGATCTCACCTTCGTATGGTCCTGTGGAGCTTAAGAGCCTCTCATAGTCCATGCTGGTCATTACATTGGCCATCTTTCCATAGCCATACTCATTCCTCAACTTTGGATCAAATGGCTCAAAGCCTGGAGCAAGGATGATGGCTCCTACCTTTATTTCTTTCTTCTCAGGCGTTTGAGTAAAATCGATGGCGTCTTTCTCGCACACCGCTGTGCAGATGCGGCATTTTTTTTCTTTTAGATAGAGGCAGGTTTCGTCAATATAGGTAATCAGGGGTATGGCTTGCGCAAAGTAGATATGGATGGCTTTATTCTTCGATATCTCCTGATTAAATTGATCAGGATATTTAACCGGGCAGTATTCGACACAGGTTGTGCAACCTGTGCATTTGCTCTCTATGACATATCGGGGTTTTTTAAGCAGCGTTACCCTGAAGCCTCCCTTTTCCCCTTCAACACGGTCAACTTCAGTATAGCTCAGGACTTCGATGTTTGGATGCCGGCCGACCTCGACCAGTTTGGGCGAGAGTATTCAGATGGAGCACTCATTGGTGGGGAAGGTCTTATCCAGCTGGGCCATCTTGCCGCCAATGGAGGGGCTTTTGTCAACCAGATAAACTTTAAAGCCCGCATTGCCAAGGTCGAGAGAGGCTTGAACACCGCTGATTCCCCCACCGACAATCATCACATCGCCAAAACTTCCTGCCGAGAGGCTTTTACAAAGTTGTTCAAATTGTTCTTTTTCCACCTTCTATACCCCGTGGGCGAATTACACGAATGATAGCGAATTTCACGAATAAAGCCCATTCGTGCCTGCACGCTGAAGCGCTTCGGCGCGCAAGCGTGTCATTCGTTGGAATTCGTGCCATTTAGATTTTCTATCTATATCACTTCCTGTATCACTTCAGTGAGGTCTTTGATCTGTAAAGTCTCACTATCCTTCAAAGTCAACTTGCTGTCCTCAAACTGGCTGATGCAATAAGGACAGGTTGTCACCAACACCTCTGCCCCCACCCCAATCGCCTGCTGCAACCTGAGATCTGAGAATCTCTCCCCCTTGGCTGTCTCCATCCAGATTCTGCCTCCACCCATCCCACAACAAAGGCTCTCCTCCCTCGTATCCGCCATCTCCACCAGTTCCAACCCAGGTATCTTCTTTAAGATCTCCCTGGGCTCATCATAGACCCCATTGTGTCTCCCCAGGTAACAGGGATCATGATAGGTCACTTTCTTCGGGTATTCTTTGGTAATCTGAATCTTCCCTTTCTTAATCAGTTCCAATAGATACTGGGAGGTATGAAGGATTTCAAAGTTGACTTTGAATTCCGAGTATTCGTTTTTGATGGTATGAAAGCAATGGGGGGAGGAGGCAACGATCTTTTTAACTCCATTATCAATAAAGGTCTTGATGTTTTCTTTGGCCA
>VGSD01000518.1 GCA_016875155.1 Deltaproteobacteria bacterium
ATACCACAAATCTTTGAGTATGTAAATATTTTACTGAAACGTTATACTAGTAATTATTGCCCCCCCACTTGCTCCTGATATGCTTAGGCAGTTCGCATTTCCAATTAAAATCTACACCTTTTAGTGGAACCTGTCAATTATCGGCCAAGGTATCAACTAAGGTAACAATAGGGACAAATTGATTCAAAGCATAAAGAATCGTTTTCTAAATGTCCTCACTTTGGATATATTCATATTCGATTTGCTGCTGGTTTGAATCCCTATCCTCTTTTTGAACCGTATACCCGATGGCCTCATAACCCTTAAGGCGTTTCTTATACATGCGCATGAGGGTCGGGACATGGACATCCACATAATCGTAAACCTGAACCACCTGCTTGTTATCATGAAGCCTGTGCAGGCGCCCCACATATTGCTGGAGCGTGCCCCGCCAGGAGATAGGCATCGCTAAAAACAATGTGTCCAGCCTGGAATCGTCAAACCCCTCGCCGATATACCGTCCTGTAGCAATGATCACCCTCTCTTTTGAATCGGGAACCGCTTTGATCTGATCGGCAAGCACCTTCCGTTGTTTTGAGCCCATGCCGCCCCTCAGAATAATGACATTCTGAGCAAACCCCTTAAGATGTTCTGCAAACCATTCTAAATGCTCCGTGCGCTCAGTAAGCAGCAGGGGCGATCTTCCCATTTCTAACGCCTTTAATAGATCGTCAAAGATTAATTCATTGCGATGCTGATTCGTTACAAGGGCTGAATAGATATCCTGTATTTTGGGATCGGTTAATTCGGGAGGTAATCTGAAATCTGTAAACCTTGATAAGACCGCGTGTTCAAAAGGGCTTGTTGCTGATTGTTTCTTGGCACTTTCCCTGTAACGAATCGGACCACACTGCATCATGATGATCGGATGATGACCATCCTTACGAACAGGGGTTGCAGTAAGGCCGACTATATACCTCGCCTTTACCTGTTTTAGGACCTGCTCGAAAGTAAAAGCGGGGATATGGTGGCATTCATCAACGACGACTTGACCATATTCAGACACCACGTCTTTGACTTCACCCTTTCGGATGAGGCTCTGTATTAAACCGACGTCTATACGACCGGTCACCTTCGTCTTGCCCCCGCCTATCTGACCTAACTCTTCTATGGGTTTATCAAGAAATAGCGTTAACCGCTCTCTCCACTGGTCCATAAGTTGTCTGCGATGCACTAAAATTAGGGTACTCACTTTTCTTTGAGCGATAAGCCATGCCGCTACCACCGTTTTACCAAAAGCAGTGGGAGCGGATAAAATGCCATTGTCATAAGCTAACATCTTCTCCCCCGCCTCTTGTTGATAAGGATGGAGCTCACCACAAAAGGTTGCGTCTATTAAAGAACCATCAAAACATTTGTTTTCTACTTTGGTTTTGATGTTATGGGCTTTAAACATTGATAAGGCTTCGTCGAGACAGCCTCTTGGAAGGCCAATATGGTCTGTAAAATCTTCAGCGCAACCAATAACTCGTGGCTTGCCAAACGTGGAGAGCCGCATTGCCTGGGCCCTGTAAAAATCAGGGTTCTGGAAAGCGGCAATACGAATTAATCTGTTTAGCATGGTCTGGGGTAATCCTTTTTTTTCAATATAGATCAGGTTACCTTGGACCAACTGAACGGTTTGGGGAAAGGGTCCTTCAATGGGTTTTTCAATTCTCTTCTTTGAGGGCGGTAAAGTCCAAGGGTCTTCAGAGGTTTCTCCATCGGTCAGGCTAATGCGAACGTTAATGATGGTTCCATTTCTCGACGCCTCCCGGACAATAGACTCTAAATCGTCCCATTGGATTCTCTTGATTGTCGAAAGGAATCGCCACTGATCAGGGTAGGCTTCGAAACCTTCATCTATAAAAACGGTATTATCCTTTTTTCGAGGAACAAATTGCAGGGGAAGGGCAATGAGGTTCCCAAACCCACCTTTGGGGAGAGTATCCTGGCTTGGGAAGAACCGATCATAAGAATCCAAACCAATTTGATGCCTTCGTTCCATGGCACGGGTCAGGATGGTGCAACCAAATTTCCGGGCCATGGAACCTCCAACCGGTCGATCAAAGAACATCCAAACATGACCACCCTGTCCTGAACGAGAACGTTCAAGCGCCGCAGATACACCCATTTCCCGACAGACTTCAAGGAATGCGATTGCATCTTCCTGCCAAGTTTTCTTGTCAAAATCAATGGCAAGAAACCAACAAGTTTCATCCAACAAAAGTGGGTAGACTCCAATGATATGTTTCCCGATGAGATGGCCCCTGATAACTTCATCCGTTACTGGCAAGAGATCCCGGTTTTCGCAGTCTACACATTTTGTTTTCGGTTTACCACATAAGGAACGCTTCCATTCGTTTGCACATGCAGGAGAATATCCGGCATTTCCATATTTCCCTTCCCATCTGACCGAGTAGACATCCTCACGACCACGGAACAAAGATCCGAAAAGAGTAACCTGTTCTTCTATTAAGGAGTGATTAGTGACTGTAGGTCTCGTGGTAGTATATAAACTTGGTGGCTCTGAAATGGTAAGTTTGGGAGGTGGAATAATTTCTTTAGAAGTTAGGCC
>VGSD01000519.1 GCA_016875155.1 Deltaproteobacteria bacterium
GAAATTGATTGATTTTCGTTGTTCGTGATTAGTGAACTTGTCATAAAGGCTTCTTCAGAAAGAGAGAAGTTTCATGGTCGTTTTTAAAAATTCACTCCGCTTCTGGGGGTTCGGGATCTCCTCGCTCAATGCTTCTATAAAAGGCAATGCCCGTTCCTCAGGGAAAGCCTCCCGGCTCTCCCCGAACTCAACGAGTTTATCGTCGATAATGAAGGGAGCGACCGGTCCCATCACCTTTTTCAGTTCAGTGACAAGGGTGATGAAAAACTCCTCTTTCACCAATCTTTTCTTCATAGGACTCCTGCTATCTGCCTTCTCTATGAGCCCCATTTCAAAGAGCTGATAAGTCATCTTCAGGGTTTTATACTCATCCCATTCAAGGGATTTTGCGATCTCTGAGATGGTCCTCGTCCCGTTGGACAGAGCCAGCAGATTCCATTGGTCTGCGCTGATATTCTTCTCCTTTCCATCCTTCTGGAGAGAGAGCCGGAAAATATTCTGTGTGGATGGAATAACCTCTTTGATCTTTTCAAATTCCTGTTTTCGGGATGACCAGTTGAGCAGAAGTTGTTCGGTTGTAATGGGGATCGATTTTTCTTTTAGAAAGGCATCCGGATCAAACGAGACTCTTCCGATCCTCATGCCCATCATCAAAAAAAATGCATTCTCGCCTGTATATTGGTTCGTTCTGGCATGGAGAATGTCTCCTCGATCCAGAAAAATTTCGCCCTCCTCTTTACCTTTAATGCTAATCCTTCCCGTCTTCTTGTCGGTCATCAGGGGTTTGAGGATATCGAAAAGTTTTATCTGGGTAAGGTCCCCAAGGAATGATTCATGCATAAAAGGATGAAACTGCAAAATAAGTGCCATAACCTGGCACAGGTCATTCTTGCCGGTTTAACTTTAATCCATTGAAATTTAAAGTATTTTAATCTCTTTTCAAGATTGGAGATAATGTGAAGTAAAGGTTGGAATTGAAGTTGGTAAAAAATTGGCCAATCAATTGACCTCTTTACACCATTTTATGCCATTTGATGATCAAGGGTTTTTGATTGTAATGGAATTGACCAATCCCATAAAACTTTTCTGGAAGGTCTCATAAACTTTCTTCTCGTTTCTGGAAATGACATCTCTGTCCCAATTCTTTCCCTCCTCTGAAACCTTCAATCCAAAGGAGTTCACGTCTTTTGAATACCGGACAAAAACACCATGCTCTCCCAGATAGATGAACTGGATCTGTCCCTGAAGGGCCCAGTGAGATGGGATGGTTATTCCTTTCTTGACGATGGGCTGGAGAGAGCCGGCATCCGGATTCCATGCCATCAACTGGGTCAGATGCTCTATTTCAAGATCCCCCTTCTTGATCTTTGCCTTTGAATACATCCTCTTCTCTGCGTAGGGTTTGAGCGATGGAGCGGTCATGGGCAAGGCCTGGGGATTCGTCTTATCCGATATCTGGACGATGAACATCTCCTCCGTCTTTTTCTCTCTCTCTTTGATAAAAAAATAAACCCGCGTCAGTGAACTCTCCGCCGGGTTGTCATGAGAAAAGGAGTGAACGAGGCGATATTCCGAGGGCAACGACATCGTGAAAGGCGGTTTTTGAGAAATGAATTGTTTCCCTTTGATTTCTAAATCCTTTGCCGTAGCAATGGAATTCACCCCGAGAATCAGGATGAGACCAACCCATATCTTCAGACCCCTTTTCATAACTTCACTCTCCTATCACAATAAACCAACTCGCTGACAATCCCCTTGTCTCACTTCATCAGACGGGGCAAGAAAGTCACTATTTCCGGGAAAATGGTTAATAAAATGGCCAAGATGATCTTCGCCACCCAAAAGGGAACAGCTCCCTTAAAGATCGTACCCAATGGAACATCTTTGGCAACTCCAGCCGTGACATAGACACAAATACCGACCGGAGGGGTGATCGTCCCAATACTGATCATGATGATCACAATGATGCCAAACCACACCCCATCGAACCCCAAACTGGTGACCAGAGGGTAGAGAATAGGCACGGTCAAAGCAAGAATGGCAAGCCCTTCTACAAAACAACCAAGGATGATATAGAAAAGATAAATGAACAACAGAACCACATAGGGAGAGACATCCAGCCCGGAAACAAATGCAGCCAGTTGCATGGGTATCTTGCTAATCGTGATAAAGCGACCGAAAATCCCCGCGCCGATAAGGATGAGAAACAACATCCCTGTGACACTGGTGGCCTCTGAAAGAGCGGTATAGAAACCCTCTCGAGTCAAATGTTTCGTCGCCAGCGAGAAGATCAATGCACCGAAAGCGCCTACGGCGGCGGCTTCAGTCGGCGTAAAAACGCCTAAATAGATCCCTCCCATCGCAATTAGGAATAAGACTGCAACAGGATATAATTTTGCCGATAACTTAAATTTTTCACGAAAGGGCACCCTCTCTTCGGGCTGAAGAGGAGCAAGATTTGGATTTATCTTTACCCATATATAAATGGTGCCTATAAACAGAAAAGCAAGAAGGATCCCTGGCACGATACCGCCAATCAGGAGTTTACCAATGGATTCATAGGTGAGTATTCCATAAAGGACAA
>VGSD01000520.1 GCA_016875155.1 Deltaproteobacteria bacterium
TAGGAAGCCCTGATGCAGTGGCATCTGCCTATTCCCTTTTCGACTATCAGATCGCAGGCGACCTCGGTGGTGAAGAGGCCTTCCAGAATCTAAAGGACCGTGCGTGGAGGTGTGGAATTCGTCTGGCAAGCGATATGGTGCCTAACCATATGGGCATTGATTCGAGATGGGTCATTGAACATCCGGACTGGTTTATTGCATCAGGGGAAAGCCCTTTCCCTGCCTATCATTTCAGCGGGCCAGACCTCTCCTGGCATGGAGAGGTGGAAATTCACCTTGAGGATCACTACTTCGATCAGAGTGATGCGGCGGTCGTATTCAAACGGGTCGATCATAGAACAGGCGGGGAACAGTATATTTATCACGGAAACGATGGTACCCGGATGCCCTGGAATGATACGGCTCAACTCAATTTCCTGAAGGAAGAAGTCCGTGAGGCAGTCATCCAGAACATCCTTCATGTCGCCCGAAAATTTACCGTCATCCGTTTCGATGCGGCCATGACCCTGACCAAAAAGCATTATCAGCGACTCTGGTTTCCCGAGCCGGGAACAGGCGGGGCCATCCCGTCACGGGCGGAACATGGGATGACTAGAAAAGAGTTTCATCGCCATATGCCTGAAGAATTCTGGCGTCAGGTTGTGGATCGCATTGCCCGGGAGGCGCCCGGAACATTGCTCCTCGCTGAGGCCTTCTGGCTACTGGAAGGGTACTTTGTCCGGACGCTCGGAATGCACCGGGTCTATAACAGCGCCTTTATGAATATGCTGAAGGATGAAGAAAATGCCAAGTACCGGTCCGTCATGAAAAATACGCTCGAATTCAATCCGGAGGTTCTCAAGCGTTTTGTTAATTTTATGAGCAATCCAGACGAGGAAACCGCTGTGCACCAATTCGGCAAGGACGATAAATATTTTGGCATCTGCACGATGATGGTCACCCTGCCCGGGCTCCCGATGTTCGGACATGGCCAGATCGAAGGATTTACTGAAAAGTACGGGATGGAATACAGGTATGCCAAATGGGACGAACAACCGGATCAGGATTTGATGAGACGACATGAAAGAGAAATCTTTCCGTTGATGAAGCGTCGCCATCTCTTTGCAGACGTCAAACATTTTCTGCTTTACGATTTTTTCACTCCGGAAGGATATGTCAACGAAGATGTCTTTGCTTATTCGAATCGTGCCGGAGAGGAAAGGGCGCTTGTTATCTATCACAACAAATATGCTTCTGCTCGCGGATGGGTTCGAACTTCGGTCGCCTATTCCACAGGTGAAGGAGATGAGCGAAGATTGATCCTCAGGGAACTGGGAGAGGGCCTTCGGTTGTATGATGATCCAAACTATTTCTGCATATTTAAAGATGAGGTAACCGGCCTTGAGTACATCCGAAACAGTAAGGAACTGTGCGAAAAAGGTCTCTATGTTGAATTGGGAGCTTATCAATATCATGTATTCTTAGATTTCCGGGAGATTCAGGATAACCAATGGCATCACTATGGCCAGTTAAATCATTTACTAAATGGCCGGGGGATTCCGAATCTGGGAGAGGTGTTCAAAGAGATTCTGCTGCCCCCTGTCCACCATGCCTTTAAGGAGCTGGTCAATGCCGATATGTTTCGCCGTTTGATGGAAGCCCGAATTTCAAAATCGGGCGAACCGCTTGATAGTAGTCTGATCGATGAAATTGAGCAGAAGACGATCCATTTCTTTGATCAGGCGAAAGGTCTTTCCAACGGAAGAGAGGATGGAACAGTTGTCGCCCGGGAGATCAAGCATAAATTGGAGGCCATCCTTTACTTGCCAGTCATCACAAGCCGGTTTCAGGTGCTTCAACCCAAAGGAGTCAAGGCAGCGGCGGAATACCTTCACAAGAAACTGACCGATGCGCCCTCCGTCTGGGGACCCATTTTCGGCTGGCTGTTCGTTCATCCTGCCGGCAAGGTCGTAAGTCCAAAGGATTTCCCCGAACAAAGCCACAAATGGATTGGCGAGTGGAGGCTTGATCAAATCATCGCCGAAACGCTCACCGATTGGGGAGTGGAGGAAGGAGCCGCCAGGAGATCGGTAACACTCATCAAACCTCTCACTCGCCATCAAAGATGGTTTAAGGGAGAAACGGTTTATCAGATAACAGAGAACCTTTTAAAAGACCCTGAAGTCCAGCAATTCTTAAGGGTGAATCGATACGATGATATTCTATGGTTCAACAAAGAGGCCTTCGAAGAGATGCTTTGGTGGTTGATGCTGACGGCGGCACTGGAAGTGAGCTTTGACCCACTCCGTCCCGCCAAAGAAGTGGTCAGGGGATTGGAGAGATGCTGGTCGGTCATCCAGAAGCTTCAGGAAGCCGAAAAAAAATCCGAATATCAAGTCAAAAAATTGTTGGAAGCCGTTACAGGGTTATAATCAAAATGCCACCATCCACATTCTGCATTCCGAATTTAATGGAGCTCTGCCCAGGTCAGGGTCCAGTCTCCGAAGCGTTCGTTTACTCTATCCATGGCTTTAAGAAGGTTATCTTTCTTCTCCCTCTTTTCAAAAAGGTCCTGCTGACACCATTCCTTTTTCAGTAGTGA
>VGSD01000521.1 GCA_016875155.1 Deltaproteobacteria bacterium
AAAATCATTCTATTTGGTTCTCGGGCCAGAGGGGACGCTGATCTCTGCTCTGATATGGATCTTATAGTTATTTTAGACGACCCGGTGGACGATGAAACAAGGGACTCCGTCAGCGACTGCGCCTGGGAGGCAGGATTTGAATATGGTATTGTTGTCGTGCCTTTTGTTTACAACAAAAAAGAATGGAGAAATGGTCCGGAACGTTATTCGCTCTTCGTTAAAGCAGTGGAAATGGAAGGAGTTCCTTTTTGAAAGACGAGGAGATTTTAAATCTCATCAAATATCGTTTAGATCAAGCCCAAATCGCCCTTAATGATGCAAAATTCCTTTTAGAAGGAAAACGAAGCCCGCAAAGCATCATCAATCGATCATACTATGCCATGTTTTATGCGGCCCTTGCCTTATTACAGAGAATCGATAAGGTTCCTTCTAAACATGCTGGTGTGATAAGCCTCTTTGACACGGAATTTGTGTCGAAGGGCCTTTTCCCTAAAGATCTTTCCAAGGACTTCCATAAAGCTTTTGAATACAGACAATACTTTGATTACAAGATCATGAAACCCATTTCACTCGAAAGGGCTGAGGAAAGTTTGAACAAAGCGAATCGGTTTGTCAAAACTGTGAAGGAATATTTCAACGCAACAATGACGGCCACAAAAAAATAAAATACAATAATTAAGAGATAAACTATGCGGACATTGAGAATTGGGCTCTGTCAGATCAATACGACCGTAGGGGATATCGAAGGCAATACCGAGAAGATCCTGGACTATATGGCCAGAGGAAAGAAGATGGGGGCCGACCTGCTCGTCTTTCCCGAGTTGGCGGTCACTGGCTACCCTCCCGAGGATCTCCTCTTCATGCCGAAGTTTATTGAGGCCAATTTAAAGGCCATCAAAAAAATCGCCCAGGCCACTTCCTCCATCACCGCCATCGTAGGTTTCGTCCATAAAAAAGGAAACATCTTCAATTCCGCTGCCCTTCTTCACCATGGGAAGCTGATGGGTATCTACTCCAAAACCTATCTTCCCAATTATGGTGTCTTTGATGAAGACCGTTATTTTCAGGCTGGAGAAGAGAATTTCATCTTCACCCTTAAATCAACCCCCGTCGGCATCAGTATCTGTGAAGACCTCTGGTACCCTGGAGATCCGATTCGGACCCAGGCCCTCTATGGAGGAGCAGAGTTGATTGTTAATATCTCCTCTTCACCCTATCAGGCCGGTAAGACAGCCTTCCGTGAGAAGATGATCTCAACACGGGCCTCCGACAATGTAGCAATCGTTGCCTACTGTAATCTTGTCGGAGGCCAGGACGAACTGGTCTTCGACGGAGGAAGTCTGATCTTTGATCAAAGAGGGGAGTTGATGGTCCGGGGGAAACAGTTCGAGGAGGACCTGGTTCTGGCGGATCTTGATATGGAAGCCGTCTTTCGAATGCGGCTTCATGATCCCAGGGTCAGAAGAGAGAGATTATCCGAAGAAGAGAAAGGTTTGAGGAGGATTGACCTGTCCAGTAAAAACCATCCGACCCAAAAGAAGCCTTCCCTCCCCCGGCGGGATTCAAAACCCCTGGATCGCCTTTCTGAAACATATGCTGCCTTGGTCCTTGGCACGGGAGACTATATCCGGAAAAATGGTTTTCAGAGAGTCCTGATCGGTTTGAGCGGGGGCATTGATTCCGCGTTGACCGCTTCCATCGCCGTGGATGCCCTGGGCAGGAAGGGAGTGGTGGGGGTGGCCATGCCCTCCCAATATTCTTCCAGGGAGTCCCTGGAGGATGCAAAACTCCTGGCAAAGAATCTCGGCATTCAATTTCTCACTATTCCCATTACAGAGATCTTCCAGGCCTATTTAAACACCCTCTCTCCCTCTTTCAAGGGGTCAAAGCCCGATGTGACCGAGGAAAACGTTCAGGCCCGGATCCGGGGAAACATCCTGATGGCTCTCTCCAATAAGTTTGGGTGGCTTGTTCTGACGACAGGGAACAAAAGTGAGATGAGTGTGGGATACTGCACCCTGTATGGAGACATGGCAGGAGGATATGCTGTTCTGAAAGATGTCCCCAAGACTTTAGTTTACGAATTAACCCGGCACAAAAATAAAAAAGGAGGAAAGACCATCATTCCTAATCGTGTTTTCGTCAAACCACCTTCTGCTGAATTGAGACCAAACCAAAAAGATGAGGATTCCTTGCCCCCCTACCCTGTCCTCGATCCCATTCTTCAGGCCTATGTCGAAGAGGATAAGGGAGTTGAAGAGATTTCAGAGATGGGATTTAAGGAGAGTATGATCAAAGAAGTGATTCAGATGGTCGACCGCAATGAGTACAAACGAAGGCAGAGCCCTCCGGGCGTAAAGATTTCTCACCGGGCACTGGGAAAGGACCGGAGACTCCCGGTCACTAATAAATACCGAAATTTTTAGGTCCCTTTTTCCCCAGATATTTGCTCCTAAACGGCCACTATTCCAATCGCTCGTTGGATAGCTTTTTCAATTTCTCTCATGATGGAAGGGTTGATTGTTCCAGCAAAAGGTCCTCGGATGAGAAAGGATTTGTCCAGAGTGGTTACCTGTTC
>VGSD01000522.1 GCA_016875155.1 Deltaproteobacteria bacterium
CACCGGTTTCGGGGTTCACATTCTGATCTTTCTCGTCTGCGGCATCATGGCTCTCATCTGTTGGGTCTTTTTTAATCTATCCAGACAGAAGCAGAAACAATAAACCCCGTTAGAAATTCCAACAGGGTGTTAAGCTTCACTAGGACTATTTAGGAGGTAACTCTGGTAGGATAGTGGGGCCGTTATTTCTAACGGGGTAAAGCCCTCCCCTTGTTAAATAACAAGTAACAGGAGGGCCCTCCGAATTATGACCACATCAAAGGCATTGACTTAAACCCTCTGGCTGACATTTCGTTTTGATGCCTTCAAAGGATTCAGTTTGAAGGTGTCTTCCTTCACTTCCTTTTTGATGTGTGTGGCAAAATTACAAGTTCCCTTTGTCCATTTCAGGCTGGGTTCGCAATAGGTCTTGCAATAAGACCCTGCCTCATAAGTCACCACGCGGTCACACCCTTTGCAGGACTCCACGATGGGATAACACCTCCCACCGTTGTAGGAACAGCCGTTCTTCTTCATGAAAATACATTCTGTTCCTGGTTTGTTGGTCTGGCAAACCATGTCGATCTACCCCCTTTCATTATGGATTGTTTCTTTAAACGTATTGAAAATAAAGAAGAATTTTAAATCCCTCGCAAAACCCAAAAAAAAGAGTTACCATTTTGGGGTAACTCGTTTTGGTACAAAACCAACCGAGACAGTTATAATTTAATATATAATAAAAGACTTGTCAAGCCGATTTTCAAAAAAATTTTAGCCAATGTTTTAAATGGCTTGAGTCGATGAAATTATACCAAAGACCGCTTTCGCCCTTCATTTTACTCCATTTGATCGCCATTCTTCTTGTCGGAAGCCTCCCTCCAGCTCAGGCTGTCCCAAAACAGATGGAAAATCCCTTCTTCTGGATCAATAAAATCAAGAATCCGAACCGCCTTCTCTTAACCCCCGCTGAGATTGTGAAGATGAATGAAGAGAACCTGAAGAGGCAAGACCTCCTCCTTTGCAGGGTGGAAGATTTGAAGGAGGAATGGAGCAAGGAAGAAATTATCTCTTTTTTAAAGGAGGATTGGGAGGGTTTCGGTAAGAGAGACCAAGTCCGATATGGAAAACAGAGAATCCCTCTGGGTGACTCTTTCTGGAATGCACTAATAAAAAATATCCAACAGGATATGCTAAAGGAGAAAAATCGCCTTCTCTTCGGTTTTACTCTGAAAAGAACCGATATTCGTGCCTTTCCGACAGAACAACCCTCGATGAAAACCCCAAACAGTGGTGCATTCGACTCGTTTCAACTCTCTGCCATTGCTCCGGGGGTTCTGGTCGGGATCTATTACTTCAGCCGTGATAACCTCTGGGCTTATGCACAGACCCCTTTCATACGCGGATGGATCCGAACAAAAGATCTGGCCATTGCCAATAATAGAGATGAAGCATTGGCCAGAGAAAGCCATAAGGCTCCCCTGGTCATCACAGGAAACTTTGTCACCATTTTTTCTGACCTACTATTCAAACAGCCTGTCTTCTCCGCCCAGATGGGAAGCACCTTCCCGATTCTCCACGAGATACCCTCTCCTCTGGTGGGAGAGGGCCGGGGTGAGGGGGAAACAGATCATAACCACCCCCACCTAAATCCTCCCCCATCAAGGGGGAGGATAATTGTTGGTAAATTTCCATTGTCCAAGGGAGACCATGCGGCCATAAGAAATCGCTACGTTATTAGAATACCTTTCCGGGGAGCCGATGGTCGACTGACTTTCCGCCATGGATACATCCCTGCCCATGCTGATGTCCATTCCGGTTTTCTCCCTTATACCCAGAAAAACATGGCACAGCAGGCTTTTAAGATGCTTCACCAGCCTTATGGTTGGGGAGAGATGTCCGGTGGAAGAGATTGTTCGAGGTTCACGATGGACCTCCTCAACGCTTTCGGAATTCTGATGCCACGTAATTCCAATCATCAGGCTAAGATGGGATTTTCTTTTGGGCGACTTGAAGGAAAGACCGTAGAGGAGAAGAAAAGGATCTTGGATCAGGCTGTTCCGCTGGCAACCCTTCTACGGATACCAGGCCATATCATGCTCTATCTTGGCAAGCATCATGGAGTCCATTATGCCATCCATAGTATTTGGGGAATTCAGAAAAAAGGGACATCTGGCCCTGCCTATCAGAAGATCGGAAAAGTTGTTGTCACCGACCTCAACCTAGGCAAAGACGGCCCCAATGGCTCCTTATTTCATCGCCTCACCGAAATCCAACTGATTGGCCTTGATTCTGAAGTTAACCCCGTTAGAAGAGATTCGCCTTTCTAACGGGCTCACACCCCCGATAGAAGCTTAACTTCTCACGAGGCAAGCGGCGGGGCTTTCTAACGGGGTTAAAAAATGAGTTGAGAGCAATCCGGTTTCCCATTTGACAAAACTCTTAAAATAAATCATCATATCCATATGTTATTTCATCAGAGAAACAGAATTTCCTTTGCATGAAAGGAACACCTATGAAAAGAAGTAGAAACTCCATCATTTTAGTCGCTTTCTGTCTTATCTTCACCCTCACCTTCATCTCTCCCTCCTTTGCCCAGCA
>VGSD01000523.1 GCA_016875155.1 Deltaproteobacteria bacterium
AATTCTTTCAACAAGCGGACTGCTCTTCAATCTCATGGATGGCCTCATCCGGCTGACCATCTTTTTAGCCTATATCAAGGCCATCTCCTTTTTAAAGGAGATAGAACGGGTTTTCCAGTATCATGGCGCAGAACATAAGTCGATCTTCGCCTTTGAAGCAGGCGAGGCATTGCGTGTCGATCGGGTGAAAACCTTCGGTTATCTCCACCCGAGATGTGGAACGAACTTTCTCCTCATCGTGATGGTGGTGAGCATTCTGGTATTTGCCCTGGTTCCCCACCACCTTCCCTTTGGATATAAAGTGGCGTCCCGGGTGATCTTCATCCCGTTCATTGCCGGGCTTTCCTATGAGATCATCCGGTTTGCCGATCGAAAACGAGATAAAAAGGGAGTCCGATTCATCATCCAGCCCGGGCTCTGGCTGCAGAGACTCACGGCAAGGGAGCCCAGCGAGCCCCAGATCGAAGTAGCCCTGGTTGCGCTTCAGGAAGTGCTGGAGATGGAGAGACGGAGAAATTAGGAGTAACGACAATGTTTGAGAAATTGGAAGAGGTGGAACGCCGATACGAAACACTTTCCCACCAACTGAGTCAGCCGGAAGTGATCAACCATCAGGCCGAACTTCAGAAAGTGGCAAAGGAGTTTTCAGAACTGGGGAAAGTGGTTGACCTCTATCGAAAGTTGAAGAAACTTGAAGAAGAGATCCAAGGAAACCGTCAACTCCTTGCTGGTGACGAAGATGAGGACATGAAAGGGATGGTTAGGGAAGATCTTAACCGGCTCGACGCAGAGAAGGAGAAGCTGGTGGAGGATCTTCGAATGGCCCTTCTTCCGAAAGATCCGAACGATGAGAAGAACATCCTTCTTGAAATCCGGGCAGGAACCGGAGGAGATGAGGCGGGGCTCTTTGCTTCTGACCTTTTCAGAATGTACGGAAAATATGCGGAGAAGAACCGGTGGCGAGTGGAGATCATGAGCCGGAGTTTCACAGGTGTGGGCGGGTTCAAAGAGGTGATTGCCCTGATCGAAGGGAAAGGGGTTTACAGCCGGCTGAAATATGAGAGCGGTGTTCATCGTGTTCAGCGGGTTCCTGTCACGGAGTCCCAGGGGCGAATCCACACCTCAACGGTGACCGTAGCCATCCTTCCAGAAGCAGAGGATGTGGAGGTCCAGATCGATCCGAACGATCTCCGGATTGACATCTTCAGGTCTTCAGGCCCAGGGGGACAGAGCGTCAACACCACGGATTCCGCTGTCCGGATCACCCATCTTCCAACAAATATGGTGGTCTCCTGTCAGGACGAAAAGTCTCAACATAAGAATAAGGCAAAGGCTCTTAAGATTCTAAAAGCGAGATTGCTGGACAATGCGAGACAGGAGAGGGAGAAAGAGATCTCGGCGCAGAGAAAGAATCAGGTGGGGACCGGGGAACGGAGCGAGCGCATTCGGACTTATAACTTTCCACAGGGCAGGATGACGGACCATCGGATCGGTTTGACTCTCTACCGGTTAGGCGAAATATTAGATGGTGAGATTGATGAGATCATCGATAAATTGACCACCCACTATCAGGCAGAAGCGCTCAAAGGATAAAGAATAGGGTTCAAGGGGCCGAGGGTTCGTGGGATCAAGCGACATGCTATATTTTAAAAAACTTGAACCCGTGAATCCTGGAATCCTTGAGCCCCTTTGTAAAAGGCCATGACTGTCCTTGAGACACTTAACTGGGCGACCGATGATTTGAGAGACTACGGGATCGAGAACCCCCGGCTCAATGCGGAACTTCTGCTGGCCTGCTCGATGCAACTCAGCAGAGAGGAACTCTACATCCGACTCCACAGTCAGGTCAGGGAGGATGAGAAAAAGACGCTGGAGGAATTGATCCGGAGAAGGGCCTCTGGAGAACCCCTTCAATATATTTTGGGACATCGGGAGTTCTGGTCTTTCAACCTTCAGGTGGATCCCCGGGTCCTCATTCCAAGGCCGGAGACAGAACATCTGGTTGAAGAGGCCCTTTCAAGCCTTGCAAAAATTTCTTCCAAAAAAATTCCATCTGTTTTAGAATTGGGGACGGGAAGCGGAGCCATCGCCATCTCCCTTGCAAGAGAAGTAAGAAATATTTTCCTCGTTGCCACTGACCTCTCAGGGGAGGCACTCATGGTCGCCCGAGAGAATGCGAAACAGGCTGGAGTTTCCGATAAGATCAGGTTCGTGAGGGGAGACCTCCTGGCCCCATTTCATCCGGGAGAAGCGTTTGACCTGATTCTTTCGAATCCTCCCTATCTCTCTGATTCGGAAATAGGAGATCTCTCAAGAGAGGTGAGGGATCATGAGCCAATCATCGCGCTGAAGGGTGGAAAAAACGGCCTGGGATTTTATCAAAGATTGATTTCTCAGATTCCCTTTTATTTGAAAAGGGAAGGGTGGCTCCTCCTGGAAGTGGGAATCCATCAGGCAGGCCGTGTTTCTGCGATGATTGAGGCCGAAGGCCGTTTTCTGAAGCCGGAGAGAATAAAAGACCTTGCAGGAATTGAGAGAGTTGTGAAAGCACAGCGTAAAGAATAATCAATGA
>VGSD01000524.1 GCA_016875155.1 Deltaproteobacteria bacterium
TACCCAATTTTGTATACCGAAAAAAGAGAAATAGAATAAGCATCAGAATGAGTGAGACAATAAGTGTCCAGAAGTTGATTTTGCTGATGATTAACCCTGAAACATTGTAAGCCTCAATATTCGAAACCGGAAATGGGAATGCTCTTTGGTCCGGTCCCCATTTCCATCCTGCAACTCCCATCAAGACCATTTCAAAACCGAGGGTGATGATGATCAACCCCAGGACAGTTGGATCCTTTGCCTGCCTTAAAAAGACGATTTCAAAGAAAACGGCAAGCAAAATGGCGAACAGGAAGGTGATAGCGAGCGTATAATGGAAAGGAATCTGATACATTTCGATAAACATGAAGGCGACAAAGGTGCTGATCATGGCCATCTCGCCCTGAGCGAAGTTGAGGACCTCGGAGGTCTTGTAAATGATGACCATGGCAATGGCCAGCATGGCATAGCAGGCACCCACTGCCAATCCACTCACAACCAGTTGTCCAAACATCTCCTATCTCCAAATGCGGATTTCGGATTGCGGATTTCGGAATTAAATCCGCATTCCGCATTCATCATTCCGAAATCAGAAGGGCCATGTTTTCCAGTATTTCTTACATCGGATCCAGAATCCAAATATTCCCAGGGGTTCGAAAAGGACGATCAATATCATAATCAGCCCATAGACGATGACCGCGATATTCGAAATCCCAGCCACACTCATATATTTCTGTGAAAACGTAACCAGCGCCGGTCCAATCAATGAGATATCCTGGATCGCCTGGAGTTTAATGTCGAGAAACGTCATCAGGGTGGCTCCACAGATGGAACCCATGATGGACCCTAACCCGCCGACCACCACCATAGCGAGGAAGGTGATGGACATGATGAGATGAAAGCTTTCAGGATTAATAAATCCGAGGATAAAGGCAAAGAGGCCTCCTGCAACTCCAGTGTAGAAAGCGCTCACTGCGAAAGCCAAGGTTTTATAGTAGGTGAGATTAACCCCCATTGCTTCTGCTGCGATATCGCTATCCCGGATAGCGATGAAAGCTCGCCCCACTCTTGTCTTGATCAACTTGAACGCACCGATGACCATGATCACAGCAATGATCATAATCACGTAGTAAAAATGGATGTCCTTCATCGGTGTTCCGAAGAGTTCGAGCTTGGGAGCTTGGAGCCCCATCCTTCCCCCAAAAAATTCCATATGTTTGATCACTGTCGTGATTGTCATTCCAAACCCGAGGGTGGCAATGGCGAGATAGGGGCCTTTGAGGCGAAGGGCTGGAAGTCCTAAGATGAATCCAAATATGGCTGTGATGAATCCTGCAATCGGAAGAGCGATAAAAAGGGGAAAGCTCCAGTTTGATACGAGGATGACCGCTGTAAAGGCACCAATGGCAAAGAACCCTGCATGCCCCATGGAGATCTGGCCCGTAAATCCCACAAGGATATTGAGGCCAATGGCCACAATCGCATGAACCGCGATGAGATTTACAATATAAATGGACAGTCCTAAAGGATGATACTTTGTGATCAACCATGGCAGGACGGCTAAAAAGATGAGGAACAGAATGGACCAGACGAGGATGGTGTTGCTCTTAAACAGTTCGATATCTTCGTAATAATTTCTCTTTATATCCATAGAAAATGACCTGATATCATGGAAGGGTGGACGGTGTATGAATACCCTTCGATCGGCTAATTGGCTGATTCATCATGGCGATATGTATTATATTCGTCAAACCTCTCTTGTCAACCTTTTTTTTGAGAATTTTGAAAACCACTAAAAATCTCTGATTACAAAGATTTTAAAATAAGATTACAGCGATTTCTGGGATTTTCAGAAATTTCGATAAAATTGGTTGACAGCCCCCCTAAGTTTGGTAAAATTTAGGCGTTTCACTATAAAATAGTTCAGAAGATATTACAACCCCTTTTTCAAAAGGAGACATGTTTTGAAAATTTTCGACCTTTTAAAAGGAGGAAGACAAGAAAGAGGGAGTAGGGATGAGCCTCCGGTCAATAAGGAGGAAAGGTCTTATGAGCAACTCATGGATGAGCTCATGACCTGGAATATTGAACACACTGATATTCTGGGGATATTGCGGAAGGAGGTCGGAGAGGAAAGGTTGTCACAGTGGTCTGACGCATTGGAAAAGGGGATAAGAAAGAACCTTGATACAAATCTTGGTAATCGGGAGAAAAATCCCTATTTTCCTGTTTATCTCGACCTTTTTAAATTCGTTAGAAGCCTGAGAACAAAGCTTTTAGGGAACCCTTCCATGAAGGATATGAAGCCTGTGGGGAAATCTGATCCCCTTGTGGTTTGCATTATCTGTGGAATTCGTGCTTTACAGAAAGAGAAAGGGGCAAAGCGGCCCATGGATACCCTTCAATGGATGGTGTTGGAGAGATACCTCGGGTAATCATTCATAACGGAGTGTCACTCTTCAGCTATGAAAATGAATCAAGTTCTAAGGTTTCGGCTACGGTAACGAAGCCCGTTTCGGTTAAGGATAACGGTTACGTACAAAGAATTAAAAGACGATAACCGTAGCCTTTTATTGACGATACGGGCA
>VGSD01000525.1 GCA_016875155.1 Deltaproteobacteria bacterium
TATATTTTAGGTGTCAATTCCGAAATCCACAATCCGAATTCCGCAATGAAAGATGGGGGATCGTTCAATGGTAGGACAACGGACTCTGACTCCGTGAATTGAGGTTCGAATCCTCATCCCCCAGCCAATAATTTCAGAGAGTTATAGATTTAGGGTTTTTCAAAATCGGATTTAGTAACCAAAAAGTCACCAAAAATTTTTAGGGGCCTATTCGAATTGACGAATGGCCCCTTTCTTTTTCGTAATCCTATATCCTGACAAGAACAGGTAATCTCAAAATTGGTGCGGTTGTCACGATTGATGCTTTAGGAAGTTATCGAATACGACCAGAAACTTTCTGACAATCTATATCTATTATTCCCCAATAAATGCCAGCCCTAAGTGCATTTTTAACACACTCATCGTAAATAGCCATACGTCGAAGGTATTCCTTTTTTGTTATTCCTAAGCGTTTTGCGGAACGAGAATCTTCAGCATCTGCATAGGCAGGGTCGGTTCCGATTAACCCATACTTAAGCCATTCGTCGGGACTCAACGTTCTTGTCGTCTGTGGGGGGACCCTCATTATCTCATCCCATAACCCTGCTGAGACTCCTACTCGTTTAAACTGAGATACCGCGATCTTTTCTATTCTTGCAAAATTGGACGTTGCTTGTGTAAATGAGGTATCAGTCGAATCTGAGTATGGGCGGTGAATCTTAATTTCGGCGAATAGAGATAGATCCCTTCTCACTGAACTGCCTAATATGAAAACACATGCGCTACTACAACTTGCCCCCCTATCAACCCAAGCCTTAAATTCGTTCTGATACATTAAGTCTCCGATAGCCATAGCGGTCATCGTATCACCACCCGGTGAATCAAGAGTAACCTCCCAAAGCGATTTATCACCTGTTGCGGTCGTTATTTGCCGCGTTTTACGGTTATACGCACCAATTATTCTCTTGAAAGTTACCAAATCCTCAGGACGTATTAAGCCAGCGATTTCAATTTTACACATTTCCGATTCCTCAGAACACTTAAGATAGACTTCCGCTGACGAGGGTGCAGTAACAAAGACAATTATTAGACAAGCCAAGGTTATCGTCATATAGTTTGACATTTTTTTCATTTGAGTTTCTCCTTCGTTGTTCGCGTCATTGTTCCTGCGGGGTCAACATAACCCTGGATGTTCCCCTTTGTCTTTGCCTCATCCTGAGTTTCACGAGTTGGAAACTCAAGTGGGTGCTCACAGATATACCCATAGGTTGCCTTTCTGAAGGTTGAGACAAGCAAGATTCATACCTAAACTATAATAAAAATGACTCCGCAATAAAAATGACTCCGCTTCCCCTACAAAACTCCACCTTCTTCTCGTTGTTTATCCCTCGCCCCCCAAATCACCGGCTTCAGCCTTAATGCGAGCCTGGCGCTCTTTTATTAAAAAAGATATGAAATTTTAACAAGTTACATGGTTTATACCGAATAGGGGATAGTGATGGTAAACTGGAAAATTTGACCAGGAAAGTTGACGACGGTTAATTAGTTGAGTTATAATGTAAGTGACGACATTACTTTATTAATAAAAATTGGGACGTAGGTTTAAAGATATGATCGAGGGAACATTATTAGAACGGTTCATTAGGGAGCAGGTTGAATCATACCAGGAACCCCCCAGGAAAGGGGTCAAGGGAAATCCTCCTGGGAGGATATCGAAACAGAAATTTGAGGCGGCACTTCTACAACTGTCCAACAATTCACAACTTCACATTGCCAAAACAGTAGGGGTTTCACACGCTCTTGTCTTAAAATGGCGAACAGAGAAACCATTCCAAACGTTAGCCGGAAATCTTCTGAATGAATTTACCTACCTCTTTTGGAAACATATTCACCAAATTGGGTCGAAATTTCAGCCCGGGATTATCCCTGAAAATGAACTGTTAAATATTGGGGATGTATCTAATTATTCCGATCACTTAATTCTAAGTATTTTTGATTTCCTTTGGAGAGTAAGGAGGGATGAATTGCTTTGTCGGGGATGGCCTGTTTTTTGGATTTTTAAGGATGTCCTGTTTTCCTCCTTGGCGGATAGGTGTAATAATCTTCTCAGAATTTACATCCTTTATTTTCGTTTTGAGGCCCTTTTTTATATACAAGCAAAGGTTGGGTCCGGCAAATCAGATAAACTGTCAAAGTTTCTTCTCTCGATACTTCTTCAACACCTAATGTTAAAGCAATATGGTGCATTTAAGGATCTGCATAGAGAAACGCAGACCCAAGAAATCGTTTCCGACGAGTTTGTGGATAGAATCCAAAAGAAATTAGGGGTGGTGTGTGGAGATTCAAATCTTGGGAACGTTGAAGATCATGGTAAGCGGAAAAAGAGAAGAGACCTGATTCCCGGAGGTTCGGTGGCGGAATAACTAAAAAGCCAACCCGGGGAGTTCGCGGCTCACCCGGGTTGTATGGCAGAAGAAGTAAGGCTCCCCCCTTCCGTCCAGTTTTATTGTGACAGGAAAACTTTTTTCTTTCAAGACGGGAGCTGGGGAATCTGGCTCCCGTTTTTATTGGAAATTTTTAAGAA
>VGSD01000526.1 GCA_016875155.1 Deltaproteobacteria bacterium
AGCGGTTTCATTTTAATACGGCCATCAGTGCAATCATGGAACTGGTCAACGAGATTTATGCGTCGGAGGTCAAGGATAGGGACGACGAAATCTCGAAAAAGTTGATAAAAGAAGCGATTGAGACGGCCGTGATTCTGCTCTCGCCATTCGTCCCTCACTTTGCCGAAGAACTCTGGGAGGCTCTTGGGAATAAGGAGTCTGTTATTCAGCGGGCCTGGCCTGATTATGACCCGGAGGCGGTCCTCGAAGATGAAGTTCTGATCGTTGTCCAGGTCAATGGAAAGTTGAGAGACCGAATCACTGTGCCCGCCTCTTATGGAGAGGAGGAGATCAAGAATTGGGCTTTGAAGAGCGAGAGGATTCAAAAACTGGTTGAAGGCAAAACGATCAAGCGAGTGATCCTCGTCCCCCAGAAGCTGGTCAATATCGTATGTTAATGGGTAGACAATTGCAGAAAGCGGATTATCAAACGCGAAATATAAATGCCCAACAGCGCATTCTTGGGCCAATCTTTAAGATACTCCGAACTCCGAACTCTGAACTCCGAACTCTAAGCATGCTATTTCTCATAATCATATCGATAAACATGCTTTTGGGTTGTGGTTACCAGATGGTTGGCAAGGAAACCCATCTGCCTCCTGGTATTACCTCTCTTTCCATTCCCACTTTTGTGAACCAGACCTTTGAACCCGGCATTGAGGCTCCGTTCACACAAGGTTTTTTAAGGGAGTTCATTCAGGATCGGAGGGTGAAGGTGGTGGGCCGGAATGAGGCAGATTCTGTTCTGGAAGGGGTGATCAAATCTTTTCAGATCTATTCGGTCTCGTATGACCGATCCGGAATCGCCCTGGAATACCAGACCACAGTGATCATCGACCTGACACTGAAGAAGAAAACCGGAGAAATTCTCTGGGTGGAGAAAGATCTTTCAGACAGCAGGGTGTATCGTACCTCTGCTAATATTCTCGTCAGCGAATCAAATAAGGCTGCAGCTATCCAATCACTGGCAAGGTTTATGGCTGAGCGGATTCGCAATCGGTTCTTTTATAATTTCTGATCTACGAATGACACGAATGATAACGAATCACCACGAATACTTCTTCATTCGTATAATTCGATGCCATTCGTTATATTCGTGAATTTTCAAAAGGAAGGATACATTATGTACACTGCTTCAGACTTGAGAAAGGGATTGAAAGTCGCCATTGATAATGAGCCCTACATCGTTACGGTTTTTGAATTCTCCAAACCCGGGAAGGGCCAGGCGCTTTATCGGACTAAAATGAAAAATATGATCACCGGGTTTACGATCGACCGGACCTATCGCGAAGGAGATACGTTTGAACCTGCTTCGTTGGAAGAGAGGCCCATGCAGTATCTCTATAAAGAGGGGGATCACTATTATTTCATGGATAATCAGACCTACGAACAGATCATCATCAATGAGGATGCCCTAGGAGATACAAAAAATTATCTCATTGACAATTTGAATGTGAAAGTGCTGATGTTCAGAGAAAAGGCCATTGGCGTGGATCTTCCGAACTTTGTCAACCTCAGGGTGATCAAGACAGAGATGTGGGTCAAAGGCGATACCTCAAAGGCCGATTATAAGCCTGCCACTGTTGAGACAGGATACGAAATGCGCATTCCTCCTTTTGTCCAGGAAGGCGAATTGATCACCATTGACACCCGGACCGGAGAATATTCAACCCGGGTTAAAGAATAGGAAAGAAAAAAATCAAGCTACGTTTTTCGGCAAGGGTCATGAGGCCCGTTTCGTTCATAAAAGGTTACGTCTTTCGTGTTTTATTGTTTAAACGTTACCTTTACCGCAATACGATACGGGCTTCGTCACCGTAACCTTAACCCAATCCCCTTTTGCCAAAACAGCGAGAGTCATCCTCATCTGTGGACCATTTAAATTGTCCCTACTCAAAGAACTGGCCATTGGCCAGAAGAAAAAAGGCCCTCCAACAGAGGGCAAGGATCTTACAAAAGATAAGACAATTCTTCCTCGAGAGGGAATACCTGGAAGTAGAGACCCCTCATCGCATTCCTGCTCCCGCTCCTGAATCCCATATAGATGCTATTCCCTCAGGTAAATGGTTTCTTCATGCCTCTCCTGAACTCTGTATGAAACGAATGCTCGCCGCAGGGTATGAGAAGGTCTTTCAGATCTGCCGTTGCTGGAGGGAAGGGGAGAGAGGAAGTCAGCATGTCCCGGAATTTACCCTTTTGGAGTGGTATAGATCTGGCATAGATTATTTGGATCTCATGGATGAGTGTGAAGAATTGATTCAAAATCTTACGGCTGAGATTGGCATTGGAGAGAAAATAATTTATCAAGGACACCCTATTTCCCTTATATCCCCTTGGGAAAGAATAACGGTCAAAGAGGCGTTTCAACACTACGCGAAGATTTCGGTGGAGGAGGCTCTCAAGCAGGACCTTTTTGATGAGGTCATGGTTCGGGATATCGAGTCTAGGCTCGGAATTAAAAAACCTACTTTTCTTTATGATTATCCTTCTGAACGTAGGTCTTTGGTGCGCTTGAAAAAG
>VGSD01000527.1 GCA_016875155.1 Deltaproteobacteria bacterium
AAGAATCATTGCAAAGTGGTCAATTAGCAATGATCAATTAGCAATTTAAAACACTGCTAATTTTGCATTGCTAACTTTACAATTTGCATTCTTTTTTTCTTGGCACCCTGTTATCCCGGTCACCTGATATCCGAATTTTTTCCGCATACTGGTTATTATTGGGTGATTAAAATTTCAACTAAGGAGGACCAATGGGTTTCCGTTACACCATGATCGGCGCCGCTTTTGGCATTTTCATCTTCTACTTTGGCCTTTTAGCCTCGCTTCTCTTCTCGACAAGTCTGACGGGGTTCTGGGAATCGTTGGCTCATCCTTCCACCCTCTTCTCCATCCGGCTGAGCCTTATTGCCGCCACCCTTGCTACATTATTAGCCGTGTTGATTGGACTCCCGGCAGCCTATGCCCTCTCCCGCTTCCAATTCAGAGGGAAACAGATCGTTGATGTCTTTCTCGAAATTCCGATCATCATGTCGCCCATTGCCCTGGGAGCCTCATTCCTCGTCTTCTTTAATACCCCTTTTGGAGAGGTTATCCAGAGAAAAGGAATCTTCTTCGTATTTGAATTTCCAGGCATCCTCCTTGCCCAATTCGCCACCATTGCAGGTCTGACAACCCGATTGATGAAGGCTTCCCTCGATGAAATCTCTCCTCGTTTTGAAGCAGTGGCTCGTTCTCTCGGGTCCTCCTCTTGGCAGGCTTTCTACCGAATCACACTTCCCCTCTCCTTCCGGGGACTTTTAGCCTCTGTTATCCTCTCCTGGGCAAAAGCCGCAGGTGAATTCGGAGCCACCGTCACCCTTGCCGGCGCCATGCCTGATAAAACCGAGACCATGCCCATCGCCATCTTCACGGCTCTTGCTTCAGCCAATATAGAGAAAGCGATTGTTTTAATCCTCATTCTTATCCTGCTGGGATTGGTCGCGCTTTACGCTGTCCGATTGACAGGGAAATTATATCGCTATGATTAAAATAGAAGGACTTGCCATTCTTCTAAAAACTTTTAGCCTGACGGACCTTCACATAGAAATTGAGGAAGGGGAATTTCACTTTCTATTGGGCCCAACGGGAAGTGGTAAGACCCTGATCCTGGAATCAATCATCGGACTGCATAAACCGAAAAAAGGGGAGATATGGATTGGCGAAAAAGAGGTTCAAGGCCTGCCCCCTGAACAAAGAGAGATTTCTTATGTTCCTCAAGACCTGGCACTTTTCCCGCATCTCAGTGTTAAGGAGAACATCCTTTATGGGATAAGGGCAAAGAATCACTATCTCAAAAACTATGAGGAATATGTTGAGTCGTTGATTCAGGTGATGAGGGTCGGGCATCTGCTCGAACGATACCCGGCCAATCTCAGCGGAGGGGAGAAGAAGCGTGTGGCCCTTCTCAGAGCGTTGGCCCCAAAACCAAAACTCCTTCTCCTTGATGAACCCCTTTCCGGCCTGGATCCCTCTATCAAATATGAGATCCAACAACTCTTAAAAACCCTCCACACCTCTTTCCATCCAACGGTTTTATGTGTCTCCCACGACTTTGAAGAAGCCTACCTCCTTGGAGATAAGATGACTGTCTTTATTGATGGACATGTGGAGCAGGTTGGAAAGAGAGACGAGGTCTTTTTAAAACCCCGGACCAAAAATGTGGCGCAGTTTTTGGGATTGAGGAACCTTTACAGGGGAAAGATCCTTGCCAGGGAAGATCATGTTGAACGAAGTCAGCTCGATATCAACAGCCTCCAATTTTCCATTCCCAATAGTGCCCGTCAGAGCAACATGGAAATAGGGGGAGAAATTGACCTCTATATCCGGCCTGAAGAGATAATGATCCTACGTGAGGGAAAACCCATTAAGGAGTCATTAAAAAGGAACATCTTCATCGGAAATATTATGGATATTGCCAATAGAGGGAGACATCATAGTGTTTTCTTTCAAGATAGGGGAAAAAAGATCTCCTTTGAAATCTCCATTCCCAATTATGCCTTCAGAAATCTCGACCTATCCATCGATAAGCAGGTGACAGTCGCCCTTCGCGACGAATCCTTCTGGGTCATGGAATAACTTAAAGAGAGCTCTCAAAAAACCTGTTTCCGCTCTCTTGATTACACAGATTCCAAAAAATGATCGCATAGATTATCACTTATTCCCTACATTTCTAATCGTTGTAATCATTTAATAATCCGTGTAATCAGAGATTTCTGGGCTTTCCCATAAATCTCTTTAAAAAATCTTGACGAAGCCATGGTTTTATGAGATGTTTTTATGGCAAAGATGATTGGCACCAATGAAGTACCCCGCAGCTCTGCTGCGGGGTATCCAAATCCTTAAAAATATCCTCCCCCTCGATGGGGGAGGATTGAGGTGGGGGTGATCAGAAGATTTTTTCCCCCTCACCCTAACCCTCTTCCCCCGGGGGAGAGGGAATGCCATTCATCCCCCCAGCAAAGCTATGTGGTATTCTGGCACATTTTTATAAAAGGAGAAGAAGCGATGGGAACCGGTGAAGAATATGCAACCAAGGCAGGTGTAGAAAATTCCTTGGGAAAATTCAAGGAGGAGA
>VGSD01000528.1 GCA_016875155.1 Deltaproteobacteria bacterium
ACCCATGAGGAGGTAATCACGGATATTGCGCGTAGGCAAATCCGCTCTTACCGTCAGATGCCCATCAACCTCTATCAGATTCAGACTAAGTTTAGAGATGAGATCCGGCCCCGTTTTGGGGTGATGCGCGCCCGTGAATTCATCATGAAGGATGCTTACAGCTTTGACGTGGATGCAAAAGGTGAAGAGGTAAGTTATCGCAAGATGGTCAATGCCTATAGCCAGATCTTTACGAGGTGCGGTTTAAGATTCAGGGTCGTGGAAGCTGAATCAGGATTGATCGGCGGAACCTACTCTCATGAATTCATGGTCCTCGCGGAGACCGGCGAGGAGACAATCGTCAGTTGCACACGCTGTTCTTACGCCGCAAATATCGAAAGGGCGGAGTTTAAAAGATCAAAGGCAGAAACTCCTTCTCCCGACCCCAAAAACTTTAAGCCCCTTCAAAAGGTGTTGACACCGAATCAGCGTACTGTCGAAGACGTCACCCAATTTCTACATGTTTCAGCCGCCGACCTGGTAAAAACGCTCATCTTTGTCTCGGATAAAGGGCCTGTGGCAGCCCTGGTCCGGGGTGATCATGAGATTAATGAGAAAAAGTTAAAAATCCTTCTTGGAACCGATGATCTTCAATTGGCCGATGAGGAGACGGTGGAGAGAGTATCTCGTTCTCCCAAGGGTTTTGCGGGTCCCATGGGTCTTTCCATCCCCATCTTTGCAGATTTCGACATTCAGAAGATGGCCGACTTCGTGACTGGCGCCAATATGAAGGACCATCATTTCATCCATGTCAATACAGGTAGGGATTTTCAAGTGTCCAAGTTTGTCGATCTCCGCAGATTCGCCCCTGGTGACCGCTGCCCTCTTTGCGGAGAGGAGACCCATCTGGATAAAGGCATTGAAGTGGGTCACACATTCAAACTCGGGACAAAATATAGCAAGGTATTGGGCGCCACCTATCTCGATGATAAGGGAGTGGAGAAAGAGATCGTCATGGGATGTTACGGCATTGGCGTGGGAAGAACAGTGGCTGCCGCCATTGAGCAGTATTATGATGAAAATGGGATTATCTTCCCCATGCCCATTGCCCCCTTCCAGGTTATGGTCCTGCCTGTCAACATGAAGACCGATCTTCTCAGAGAGACAGCTGAAGAACTCTATCAGGCCCTCCTCGACCAGAGAGTCGAAGTCCTCATGGATGACCGGGAAGAAACCCCTGGTGTGAAGTTCAAAGATGCTGACCTCATCGGGATCCCCTTAAGGCTCACCCTGGGAGAGAAAAACCTGAAAAACGGGTTGGTAGAGATTAAGAAGAGAAGAACCGGCGAAGTGTCTCTAGTGAAGAAGGAAGAGATGATCTCCAAAATTCTGGAGATGATCAGGGTAGAAATGAACCTTCCCCTTTCCAAGACTGCTCCTTAAGTCCGTTCATAGTTCGATCCTGAGCGAACCGTTCACCCTTCGAGAGCCTCAGGGCGAACGGTGAGTCGAAGGGCTCACCAGGAACGGACAACGGAAAGTTAAAAATCAATTAGATAACCGGTCATCTCGGTTGCGAGTCGAAGCGATCTGAGGCTCTCGAAGGATGGCCGCTGAGGGGTTTTCCGAACCTCGCCTCAATGACTTTTTGAAATCTCGGCCGGTAAATCAACTCAAATGCCAACTCTTTTTCTGGGAAGAGATTCAGAGCAGCCCATTTCACTTCTGCCACCATCTCGGATGCTTCTTCGAGAGTGAAATCACCCTGCTGGATGGATAGGATGGAAAGGTCAACCAGGAACCTTAAAAAGCGTATCTTACGGTTCTCCTCCCTGATCTCCTGACTTTCCAATTCCTTCTGGCTCATATCCGAATCCTCTTATTATTTATAGCAAGGTACAATCTTCTTGTAAAGAAAACTCAGTTGTGGTAAGTTACCCGAAAAAAGGAAAGGTTTAAAATGAATCCTCCTACCAGTCCTAAAGAAAAAATCATCTTCGCCCTGGATGTGGAGCATTTCCACGAAGCACAGCACTGGGTGACCCTTCTAAAGGACCGCGTGGGAATATTCAAAGTGGGAAAACAGCTCTTTACCCACTCCGGGCCAAAAATAATTGATATGATTTCTCAGAAGGGGCAAAAGGTTTTTCTCGATCTCAAATATCATGATATTCCCAATACCGTGGCAAAGGCTGGGGAAGAGGCTACAAAACACCAGGTAGCCATGTTCAACCTTCATGCCCTGGGTGGCTTGGAGATGATGAAAAAAACCGTTGAGGCCTCCAGGGCTGTGTCAAAAAATCTTGGTATCCCGAAGCCCATCATCCTCGCCGTGACCATCCTCACCAGTATGGATGGGGAAACCATGAAAGAGGTTGGAATCCAGGGCCCGATTGCAGAAGAAGTAGGACGCCTTGCCTCTCTTGCGCAGAAAGCAGGCATTGACGGAGTGGTCGCTTCTCCACAAGAAATAGGGATTATCCGAGAGCGATGTGGTGGGAAGTTCTTGATCGTCACACCGGGTATTCGTCACCCTTCTGATAAAAAAGATGATCAGAAGAGAACGCTGACTC
>VGSD01000529.1 GCA_016875155.1 Deltaproteobacteria bacterium
CTTGCTGAGAGATCCACCGCAATGAATACAAAACTGGGCATCGTTCTCATTCAAAGCGCCACAATCGTTGCATATCATATTTTGCTCCTGTAATATTCGGCAGATCAACTGACAGGCCTGATCTCTCGAATCTTCCAACTCCCGTTTTCCTTCTTTAAAACAGTCTCGAAAACGATTCTGCTCTCCTCCGGTTTTCCGCCAACTTTTTTAGAAGACTTAATCAGCCATTCTAACCGGATGTCGGCAGTATCGCCGGAGATCATCTTTTTCTTCAAATCGTAGGATAGATGAAGGTAACTGAATTGACTCCATGTTTTGAGTGCCTCCAGCCGTTTCTTCTCTCTGTTGGTAAAATCACGGGAGAAGCAGGTCATGAAGAGGTCAATATTCTGTTGCAGGTTTGCCTGTTTGACTGTTTCGAAGAGAGACTTTATTTTTTCAATCTCCTGGTCCGCAAGCGCTGTTTGCGGACGGCGTGAAGAGGATGGAGTCGAAGCCGGAGTAACAATCTCTTTTGCGATGAGCCTATTGGACTGAGAATACCATTGATGGGAAAAGTATCCTCCTGTTCCGAGAAGGATGATAAAAATAGTTATAAAAAGTAAGGTTAAAGGCTGGGAGAGATATTCTTTGAATCCTTGGGGACCCAAACCCTTTCTCATTTCTCGTGGTAAAAGGGAGAGAAATTGCCTCCATTTCTTTAGATTTCTTACCCTTGTTTGGAGGCTCCTATTCACTTCCTGTTTCTCTTTCAGGAAGTCGTCCCTGGTGATCCCGGCTTGTTTGTTGATAAATTGTAATTCTTCGATCCTTTTCTGAATGGGTTTTATTTCTTTTTCTAACAAATCGATTTCTTCTGTTGCCCTTCTTCGAACAGATTCAAGTTCCGCTTCAATGTCTTGATGGAGAGGAAGGAGTTCTTTCAGCCGCTCTTGATATCGAACCGATAGAAGGGTGAACTCATCATTGGAAATTCTATTTCTCTGTGCCTCTAGATTCTTTAAGCAGATTTCCAATTCATTCTTTTCTTTCAATAGCCTCAGCCATTCTTTTGAGCAGTTCTTAATCCATTTTGTTTCTAAAGGTTGACGGTTTGTTTTTTGAGACTCCGTCTCCTGTCTCAACACCGAGCCACATTTTTTACAATAGTTTCCCTTTTGATAGAGATCCTGGCATACCGGACAGATGAGTTGAGCTTCCATTCTTTCTACTTTGAGAAAGTATTCTTCTTCATCAGTCAGAAGGAAGCTCCCACACTTTCTGCAAAACTCTTCCCCTATTTGATGGGTCAGGCTACATCGGGGGCAGATGATCATTTTTGACTCCAAAATTGGCAACTAACTCAATAATAATCATATGTTTTATGCATTTTGTATGCCACAAAACAAAATAATTTTTTGACCAGATTTCAAGGGGTTTTCTTGTCGCGGGAAGATCAAATGAGACATATTTGCAGAATTTGGACCAAAATTGTCCCCTCCGAGGGGGTCATTCCCTAGTCATTCAAAGATATTATAGAGTGTTTTTTGAAACGGTCGGAATATCGAGGCGTTCAATTCGCATTAGGGGGTTGGAGATCCTGATGAAACTTCCTCATGTGACGGGATCAATTGGTTCTAAAAAGGGAAACCGGTGGAAGTCCGTATCTCGAGTATAAATTTTCTTGATACCATGCTCACGCATCAATGCTACGGTCTGTAAGTCATGCATTAAGTTGCCCCTGAGATGGGGCACTTCTTTCATTACTTCAGAGAGCACACTGGCATGCCGTGCCGTCGCAACGAGGATTCCAAGAGAGGGAGAAGTGAGGAGAGCTTCGATGAAGCTCAACGCCTGTGTTGATAGCCAGGGCCTACGGAACACACGCGGATGGGTGCTGACCCGGAGGAACTCATACAAAATCCCCCATGTCACATACCATGCCGACGACTGGATACGCCATTCTTCGAGCAGTTGATAACATGGCCTATGAAACGAAGTGTCTTCATCTGCTGCATAGACCAAGATGTTTGTATCGACCACAAACATTAGCGGCCTTCCATAGCCTGGTAGAGGGCATCACGATCAGCGATGTCGACAAGAGAACCTCCGCTTTTAAACGTGGGGAGGGGTGGAAGTTTTCCACTCTTTTTCTGAGAACGAAGCAAGAGGCGTAGCGCAGACTCCACCAGCTCAGACATGGTACATCCCCGTTGGGCAGCTTCTCGTTTGAGATGAGCCATCACGGAATCATCGATATTCAATGTTGTTTTCATATGAATTACCATACAATAAAAATGGTTATATGTCAAGACCTACCATATAACCATACCCCAAACGATTGGACCCTAGAAAGAAACTCGACGGTGACAAGGTTTACCGCCATTGATCACTCATACCAGCAGTGGGGGTCTTCTTCCAGATAGTCTCCGGTTAATGAAAGGGCTAAGCTGCGGCAACCACGGCAGTCTTCTATCCCACAGATTCTACATTGGCCCTTGAGATTTTCCTTATTGTTAATCCGCCCCAGGAGTTCTGACTTTTCCCAAATCGTTTTCAGAGAATCGT
>VGSD01000530.1 GCA_016875155.1 Deltaproteobacteria bacterium
TGTTTGATTATAATGTAACGGAGAGCGGGTTTGCCGCAGATATCGGCTTTGAAAAGTTCTGGAATGTGAAATGCAGGCTGAGTGGCCTAACTCCTCATGTGTCGGTTCTGGTTTCAACGATCAGGGCATTGAAGATGCATGGCGGCGGCCCCACCGTGGTTCCAGGGAGACCTCTTCCGGAAGAATATACCAAAGAGAATCTCAGCCTGGTGGAAAAAGGGTGTGCTAATATGGTCCACCTCATCGGAGTGATCAAGAAATCAGGGATCAACCCTGTGGTTTGCGTCAATGCGTTCCATACCGACACAAAAGATGAAATCGCTATTGTCCGGAAAGCAGCCGAGCAAGCAGGAGCCCGCGTTGCGACCTCTGAGCACTGGCTTAAAGGAGGAGATGGCGCGCTGGAGCTGGCTGATGTCGTGATGGATGCCTGCAACGATAAGAGCAGCTTTAAATTTCTCTATCCACTGGAGACCCCCTTGCGGCAGAGAGTTGAAATGGTTGCCAAGGAAGTTTACGGAGCGGATGGAGTTTCCTGGTTGCCTGATGCCGAAGCCAAAGCCAAGCGTTTTGAAGCCAACCCAGAGATGAAGGATTATAATACTATGATGGTCAAATCCCATCTGAGTCTTTCCCATGATCCGACCAAAAAGGGAGTGCCCAAGGGCTGGACCCTTCCCATCCGGGATGTCCTGGTCTTTTCTGGCGCAAAGTTCCTCTGCCCCATGGCTGGAACCATCAGCCTGATGCCGGGAACAGCCTCTGATCCTGCCTATCGAAGAGTCGATGTCGATGTGAATACAGGTAAAGTCAGTGGACTCTTCTAATTAGAAAAAGAGGCACGGCACTGCCGTGCCTCTTTTTTTGTAAAATAGGCCCAGATCGAATTTTGCACCACCCGGTGATAAAGGTTATAAATAGAGTATGAATGTATAAACATCTGATGACGTTTTATCCTGGCAAAAAAGGTGAATCACTTGAGGACACTATAGAAAACAATTAAAGCATTACTAATTTTTTAAAGGGGGATATAAAGATGACGGCAAAATTGATCAATGGAAATGAGGTTGCGCAGCAGATTCGGGAAGAATTGAAGAAGGAGGTCACTCAGATCAAAGAGAAATACAATGTCATGCCGGGTTTGGTAACCATTCTGGTGGGAGAAAACCCAGCTTCTGTGAGCTATGTCACGGCGAAGCAAAAGACCTCAAAGGAATTAGGGTTCTATTCCATTCAGGACAACCAACCCGCAGACATCACAGAAGAGCAGTTGCTTGGTCTGATCGATAAATACAATAAAGACCCGAAGATCCATGGGATCCTGGTTCAACTTCCTCTACCTAAGCATGTCAATGAAACAAAAATCCTTTATGCGATCGATCCGAAGAAGGATGTCGATGGTTTCCATCCGGTCAATGTCGGAAAATTGATGATCGGCGAAGCCGATTATCTGCCCTGCACCCCAGCCGGAATTCAACAGCTTCTGATCCGTTGCGGCGCAAAGATCGATGGCGCGGAGGTCGTCGTTGTCGGACGGTCCAACATCGTTGGGAAACCCATTGCCAACATCCTTCTCCAGAAACAGAAAGGGGCGAATGCCACCGTGACGATCTGCCACACCGGTTCAAGGGATATGGCTTTCCATACGAAGAGAGCAGACATCCTCATTGTTGCTGCTGGAAAACCTAAAGCCATTACAGCGGATATGGTCAAGGAAGGAGCGGTCGTGATCGATGTGGGAGTGAACCGAATCGGAATGACTCCTGAAGGAAAGGCAAAACTTTGCGGCGATGTCGATTTCGACGCTGTCAAGGAAAAAGCCAGTGCCATTACGCCGGTTCCAGGCGGGGTGGGCCCCATGACCATCACCATGCTGATGATGAATACAGTCAAGGCAGCCAAGGTGTTTGCAGGAATTAAATAGGAGCTTGTAGTTCGTAGTTCGGAGTTCAGAGTTCGGAGAAAAGAGAGAATTTAATAGAAATGAAAATTGCAGTGTCCGGTAAAGGCGGAACGGGGAAGACCACTATAGCATCGTTGGTTCTCCGTTACCTTCTCCTTAAAAACTATAAACCCATTCTCGCGGTTGATGCCGACCCTAACTCCAACTTCGGCGATGCCCTTGGCGTAAAGGTGGAAAGTACGGTCGGAAAAGTGTTGGACGGTTTTTTAAAGGACAAAGAAAATCTTCCTACTGGAGTGGTCAAAGAATCCCTGATTGACTACAAACTTTCAGAGATCTTGGTCGAAGAAAAGGGTTTTGATCTCATCAGTATGGGCCAGGGAGAAGGACCGGGTTGTTACTGTTATCCCAATACCGTCATCCGGAATTACATAGAAAAACTCGCCTCCAACTACAAACATGTGGTCATTGACAATGAAGCGGGCATGGAACATATCTCGCGAAGGACCAATGGGAGCCTTGATGTCCTGCTTCTGGTTTCGGATCCATCCATGAAGGGAATTAGGACATGCAAGAAGCTCGAAAATCTGGTTGGCGAACTGAATTTGAATATCAAAAAGACCTACCTGCTCATCAATCGGGT
>VGSD01000531.1 GCA_016875155.1 Deltaproteobacteria bacterium
TCTTTTTCACGAGGGCCTCCGGCCGTCATAATTCCCCTGCCCATAGCATCCTTCTCAGTCGTCAGAACATTCTGGCTCCCGTTGAGCAAAACATCATACTGGAACTCGATCCCCTCCAACCCCTTCGAATCGAGGCCGACAAACCCAATGACATGGGCAGCCAGATGGGATTGAGGATAGAACCGCTTATTCTCTCTGAGAAAATGGATACCGGAGAGACGGAGGCTTTTCACAGCTTCGGCCTCTTTCGGAGAAACCTTTCTCTGGATCCATTCAAAAGACTTCTGGCTCTTCAACTTCTCTCTCAGTTCCTTTGGGTTGTTCTGCAAGGCGTTGGAGATTTCCCAGACTGCCTTCTCCACATCCACGACCTTTTTTGACTCCGCATAGACCGAATCAACTTCAACGCTGACAGCCAGCTCATTCATGTTCCGGTCATAGATCGTTCCCCGTTTTGGGACGAGCGGGATCTGGCTCATCTGTTGCCGGGCCGCCAGCTTATAAAGCTGCTCCTTTTTGAGCACCTGGAGCTGAAACATTCTCCCCACGACGAGGACAAACGAGAGGAAGATGAAAAATGAGATAAGGATGACTCTAACTTTGTACCAGTTGATGGATTTCTTTTTCATCGGATGACGATCACCTGATGGGGTTTGGGTTTGACCATGTTCAGTTCCTCCACAGCGATCTTCTCGATTCGCGCGTAGTTTTTGAGTGTAGCCACTTCCAAACGCATTCTCTTATTCGCCTCGGTGAGTGCCTTCCCCTCTTTCACGGCGCTGGAAATTTCATACCCGAGGTGGATGACTTGAATTCTCGACCAGACATAGAAGAGAGATCCTCCGATTAAAAGGGACAAGAACAGACTGAAGAAGAGGAGGAGATGGAGGTTGATCCCGAAGTTTTTTTTCTTCGGCGTCTTTTCAGTCCAGAGAATTCGATCCTCTCCGTTGCTCGAACCTCTCGACATCTCTCTCCTCATATTCTCTCTGCGCACCGAAGTTTAGCACTTCGGGAACGCGGATTCTTTTCCTGTTCTTCTTCGGAGGGGACGAAAGGTTTCTTCGTCGCGATTTGCATCATCCCTTCCCTCTCCAGCCTTCTGAAACCCTCTTTCACTATCCGGTCTTCGAGGGAGTGAAAAGAGATAATGCAAATCCTGCCTCCTTTGCTTAAAACCTTCCATCCCGATTCCAGCACCCTTTTCAAGTTCTCCAGTTCCTCATTCACCTTGATCCGAATCGCCTGAAAGGTTCTGGTCGCTGGATCGATCCGCCGTGACTGAAACCGTTTCGGGATGGTTCGATAGATGATCCTTCTCAGGCTCTCGGTAGTCTGAATCGGTTCCTGTTCTCGCTCGGAGACGATAGCCTTTGCAATCCTTTTAGCCCACCGCTCCTCCCCGTATTCAAAGAGTATCCTCTCCAGTTCCTCGGGGGAAAGAGCGTTGAGCAGATCAGCCGCAGTGTGGTCTTTCCGCTCATCCATCCTCATATCCAGAGGCCCTTCTCCCCTGAAACTGAATCCTCTTTCTCCTCTCTCTAACTGAATGGAGGAAAGGCCGAGGTCCAGCAGAATTCCATCGACCGTTTCGATCTTCATAGTCTTCAGGATCTCCGGTAGATGGATGAAATTTTCTCTGAATATCCTTGTCCGGTTGCCATAAGGTTTTAATCTTTTACTTGCCTCATCAATAGCCTCCTTGTCCCAATCCATTCCAATCAGGAAGCCATCGGGTCCGGTCCGCTTCAGAATCTCCTCTCCATGGCCGCCCCCTCCAAGAGTGCCATCCACATAAGTCCGACCAGGTTCGCATCTCAACAAATCCATCACTTCCTCAACCATCACCGGAATGTGTTTAAATTCCATCTAAGCCACAAATCCGAATTTCCAATTTTAAATCCCTAAATTCGCCAAGGTATCTCTGATCTGGTCAAAACCTTCCTCAGCCTGTTGTACAACCTCCAGCCAGTGCTCTCGGGCAAATATCTCTATGAACCGGCCCTCACCCACCAGGATCACATCTCTCTTCAGATTTCCATAATCCCTTAAGGTCGGAGGGATCAAAAGCCTCCCATGTGTATCAATGGTGCAATCAATGGCGCTTGAATAGAAAAACCGCAGGAAAGAACTTGTCTCTTTTCTCAAAATGGAGAACGACCCAACTTTCTGTTCCACCAGTTGATTCCATTCTTCGTAAGGGAAGGCCAGAAGGCAATGGTCGAAGTTGGTCATGATCAATCGATCATCATATTTTTTGTTGAGAATTTCTCTGAATTTCGAAGGAATACTGATGCGACCCTTCGAATCTAAGGCATGTTCGTATCTTCCACGGAACACTATTCCACCCCCTCTTTTATGGGCAGTTATACCACCTCATCCCACTTTTTACCACTTAGGCTTTAGGAATATACTCTAAATTCAAATTTGTCAAGTAAAATTTTATAGTTAATCCAATTTTTTTCTCGATTTTTCCCGATTTCACAATATCTATTCCTCAAGGGGGTTTTCCATACCATATTTAGTAATAATTCGTTAGGATT
>VGSD01000532.1 GCA_016875155.1 Deltaproteobacteria bacterium
GTTGCTTCCGATGACCCCTCTCTGGGGACCGAAAAAGGTTTTATGGGTGGAGCCAGTGACGATATCCGCTCCCTCCTTAAAGGGTTCCTGAAAATAGGGCCCGATCAATCCCAGCACATGGGCCATATCATAATGGATGATCGGCCTTGGTTTCATCCCGGATGCCATCTGAGCAATCTCTCTGAGAGGCTCTTTGTAAATCACCATGCTCTTGCCCAGGATGATCAACTCGGGTTTATGAATTTCCATAAGTTCCTCTGTCTTTTGAAGATCGATCTGATAAAGATCATCTTTCATCACCGGGAAAGGAACCACAGATGGCCTCTCTGTCAAAGGATCAATGGCTATGAAATCCCTCAAAGCACCCATGGGTTGTGCGCTGAGATGGCCTCCCCTTCCAAGATGATGGTTCATCACCTTCCTGATCCTTCGGGGTTCACTCTTCCGGTCGAGCCGGTTGAGATAATCCATCAGACCGCTGAAGACAACTGTGTTGGCCATCTGCCCACTGATCACCCTTGCCTCAACTTCGGAGCATCCCATATAGCCCCGCATCTCATCCGCAAGAAGGGTTTCTACCTCTTCGATCAATTTCGTCCCCTGATAATAGAAGATGTCCCTTTCTCCAAGGGCTTTGACAACACGGTGCTCCGCATACCGATGCGATGGGTCCATGATCGTGAGAAGCCTGACCAGGTGGGATGGCGTCTGTTCAGAGGGGATGAGGTTAATCGTCTCTCTCTGCCTCCAATGGGTGTTCTGGATTGCCCGCTCGATCAGTCTTTTAGCCGAATTTTTTAATTCTTTAGCCGCCTCACGCCTTTTTAATACCCTCTCCTGATAAAGGATGGGCCGTGCATACGGAGGCGCCTCCCCGGATAAATGTTTTTCTACGATGATCCCTTCGATCGCCTTTCCCCTCTGCTGAATCTCGATCCTCTGATCATCTTCAAAATCGGAATCGATATAGGCCAATGCAATGGCCCTCATCCCCTTTTCGTCAGTCGGTTTTGAAAGGATCCCTTCATCAGAGAAATTCCAGAAGGGGATCATCGTCCCGCTTGTCACATACCCCGCCTTCTTTCCATTCACAAAAACTTCATAACCTTGCCTGGCAATCGCCTGCCCACCCTGACTTCCGATCACTGCAATGGGAACAACCCTTCTGGGAATGGCCTGTTTCTCTCTTGGCGGCAGAGGAGTTCCATCGGTCCTTGCTTTCAATTCTTCAAACTGCCTCCGCAGGGCCCCCCTGCCAATAAAATCCCCTTTCAAAGGTGAAAAACTGACTGCTAATCCAGCTGAATAAACCGCAAAGATGGGAATCTCCTTTCCTTCCTGATCCATCCCCAATTCATGCCCATACAGGGGAAGACCTGCCTCGATTCTCAGAGTGTCCCTTGCTCCCAACCCCACAGGCACAATTCCTTCTTTCTCTCCAACCTCAAGGATCGCCTCCCATATCATCCGCATCTTCTCTCTCTCGGAAAAGAGTTCGAAGCAGATGGGCTCTCCTGTATATCCGGTTCTTGAGACGGTAACAGCCACACGAACCCCTTCGATTTCGCAAACTCTCAAACGATTCCTCCAGGGATCGGGAAGTTTGGAATGGCTTTCGATGACGATCTTCTCTAACACCCTTTTGGTAACAGAACCCTGGAGGGCAATCATTCCCATCTCCTCACTCTTATCTTCGAGGATGAGGCCCCTGAACCGCCTCTTATGCTCCATCAACCAATTCCAGTCTCGTTCCTTATTGGCGGCATTGACCACAAGAAGGTATCTCGATTCTGAGGGAAGATTTCCTATGTCTAAGCGATAGAGGTAGGCATCGTCAATGGCTTCGCCCCATTCATTCTGGATCAAGGTATATTGGGCCATGCCGTGTTCCAGGGCCAGGACATTATTCGTCAGGACCTGCTGTAAAAAGGGAATGGCTTCTTCTCCGTAAATCAAGAATCGCCCCATGTGGGAGATATCGAAGAGGCCTCCGTATTTCCGGGTTGCCAGGTGCTCTTCCAGGATGCCCTTTGAATAGGAGACCGGCATCTCCCATCCGGCAAACTCCACTATCTGGGCCCCATGCTCCTTATGCCAGGAAAACAGCTCCGTCCGTTTCAAATCTTTTGGCATTTCATTGCTCCTTCGATCTCTTATTTCAGCCTGTCCCATTTTTTAACACATTCTTCGCAATATTGGAAAGGAAATTCATTCCTGCTGTCTCCAACCTACTCGGTTGAACAAATCCCAATTTCCTTTCCACGACCATTGATGATGAGAGAATCTATGATAACATTCTAAAACTGTGGGAAAGTGGATTCTTTGAAAGATTACGAAAAGATTGACAGGATGGGATGAAAAGTTGGGTTCGCAGAAATTAATGTTCTTATTAACAACAACGGGGTCACCTCTATTTGGCTCTATTTGACATCTTTCTTTTTTGCTCTTTATATCTCTTCCGGGAATCTTTTATGACCCGGATGGCTGATTCACAATTTTCCCAGCCTTCAACACCAGTTTTTTTCTCCTCCAGTTCTTTATAG
>VGSD01000533.1 GCA_016875155.1 Deltaproteobacteria bacterium
GCCGTGAAGGCACCCAACCTGGCTTTTCGGGGAAGAGAGATTGGAATCGATGTGACCGTAAAAAGTTTTGGATATCGGGGAATGACGCTTCCTCTTGTTCTGAAAGAGGGAGACAGAATCATTGCGGCAAAAGAGATTCGGATCCATGAAAGCCCCGCAGAGATCGCACTCACCCTACCCTTTACCTCTGAGCAGGTGGGCCAGCATAACCTTTCCCTATCCGTTCCAGTTCAGGCTGGAGAGCATATTACTTTCAATAACCAGGTCGATCTCTCCATCAAGGTGGTCAGGGACAAGATCAGAATCCTCATGGTTTCAGGCACCCCGAGCCTGAACTACCGTTTCATGAGGATGGCTTTAAAGAATGATCCCTCCATAGACCTTCTCTCGTTCGTTATTCTGAGAACCCCTTCTGATGTTCTCAATGTCCCTATCCAGGAACAGAGCCTGATCCCCTTCCCTGTGGATACCCTCTTCTCCAAAGAGCTCAATCACTTCGATCTTCTGATCTTTGATAATCTCCCTTCCCACCTCTACATCAGTCCAAATTACTACGGAAGGATCAGGGATTTTGTAAGAGAAGGAGGCGGTTTTGCTATGATCGGAGGACCTCATCTTTCAGATGGGGGCAGATTTATGAGGACTCCTCTGGAAGAGGTTCTTCCTGTCAAGCTGACCGGAAGAGAAGGATATCGTCGGGAGGGTTCTCAAACAATCAGATTGAGTCGTGTTGGGAAATCCCATCCGATCACTCAATTATCTTTCGATGAGAAGGAAAATGAGAGTTTGTGGCGAGACATGCCAGCCTTGGATGGAATCAATCTATTGGAACCAAAGGCTTTTAAGAATGTTCTATTAGAAGGGGCGGATGGCGCCTCCCGGCCTATCCTATTCGTAGATCATTATGGTAAAGGACGGACCCTTATCCTGGGGACAGATTTTTCGTGGAAGTGGTATATGGGAATGGTGTCCAAAGGTAAAAGTCATTCGGCCTATCTTCGGTTTTCCGAGAGGATGGTGCGATGGCTCACCAAAGATGTGAGCCTCAACCCAGTTCAGATCACCTTCCCTGAGACCCCGGGAGAGGCTGGCCAGGAATTGGAATTCAGGATAAAGATGAAGGAGGAAAATCCCTACTCTACTCTCAAAGGCAAAGTTTTATTGTCCATCTTCAATTCAGAGGGAATTAAGATAGAATCTCATTTGAAAGCCAGCGAATCATCGGGTGAATATCTCGGGTCTTTCATCCCGAAAAGAGAAGGTACCTATCGGATCAAGGTGGAATTCCAAAATGGCGTTCAGGAGGAATTCGCGACCATTGGGAGACCCATGGAAGAGAGAGAGGGTGGACCTGACCATGAGAGATTGAAGGCGATCTCCGTATCCACAGGAGGGAATTTATTGGCCAGGGGAGATGACCTCCTGAAAGGGATAAACGCCTCTGGCAACAGAGGAGAGAAACGTTTCATCGAAGAGAAACGGTTTCCTTTGTGGAGCCTGCCATATATTCTCTTTGCTCTGCTAGCCCTCTTAAGCACAGAATGGTTTCTCAGAAGGCGCTGGGGACTAATATAACTCATAACCCCACCTTCCCTCCCCTTAACTCCCCCTTCCCCCTCTTAATTTAAGAGGGGGGAGTGGAGGGGGCGTTAAATTAGGGGATAAAGGGAGGTTAATCTTCGGAGGTATAAGATGAAAAAATATTTACTGCTGATCATCATAGCGTGCCTTACGGTTGCTCTTACTTTTGAAAAAAGCCAGGCTGCTTGTCGAAATCCCAATATTGCTGGAACCGGGTACTTTTTAACACCCGCGTCACTCTCAGGTTCCATCGAGGTCAAATGGTTCGGCCATTCTTTCTTTCAGATCACATCGAGTGAAGGAACAAAGATCATCACCGATCCCTTTGGAGCCATGGGATTTCCTATGCCAGAGGTATGGCCTCACATCGTCACAATTGGAAGGGAGCATGGAAATCATAATAATGTCGGCTTGGCCAAAGGGAGTCCGATTATCCTGAGAGGCTTAAAAGGAGGAGGGGAAGATTGGAATCAAATCAATCTCACCTTCCGGGATGTCCTCATTTATAATGTCCCCATTCATCAAAGGGTTGCTCCGGGATATGGTGGCAGCTTTAAGGGTTCTGCCTTTGTCTTTGAGATGGACGGCCTCTGTATTTTACACTCGGGTGATGTGAGTGAACCTTTCAATGAGGATCAACTGGAGCTGATAGGACATGTGGATATTCTCCTTCAGGTGATTGGCGGGATCTATACGGCTGGACCAGAGGGAGCCAAAAAAATTGTTGAAAAGTTGAAACCAAAGGTGGTCATTCCCATGCACTACTGGTATCAGATGAATGTTCTGGAGAGGTTTCTCGATGGTCCCTATCGTGTTCGGTCCCTCAATACGAACCAATTGACGTTCAGCAAGGACACCCTTCCCCAACAAACAGAAATCTTCATCCTCAAAGTCCTGCGAGAAGGCGACCTCTAAGACTATTTTAAACATATCATTCCGTTTATGTGGGATAATCGTTCT
>VGSD01000534.1 GCA_016875155.1 Deltaproteobacteria bacterium
TATGGATAGACAGAATGATTTTGCAAAATTCTGCAAATTGCTTCAGTTTCAATAAGAACGATTCCTCTCTTTTTAGCCGTTTCTCGTACATAACCTTCTGAAAAACCAGGGCCCACTACTCCAATATGACTGGCGTTATATTTATCTTTGTATCTCTCAAGTCTCTCAAAACCAATAGCAGGTTCACTCGTGATGATACCCTCTCTTGTTGATTTTCCATCTAAAATAACTTTATAATTTCCAATCAAAATATCAGGTTCATCCTTGCCTCCTATATGTTTAGCTGGTAATCCTAATGAGTTAAATGCATCGGCGATTGCCTTTTCAAACATAGTTGAATCATCACTATTTCGTTGGGATTCCAGCAATTGCTTGCATAAAGGTAAATCTACCGTTATTGGGGGAGGTTGTGGAACGATAGTAGGGATGTTTGGCTTATATCCCATAGAGGAAAGATGTTCTTTTCCTTTCTCGGTTATCCTCCATATTCTTCCTTGTAGCTCAAGTAACTCCGAGGCTTTGAGTGCTTGTTCTATACTTGCCACATGATGAAACAACTTTTTCTCATTCCTTTTTTCCTCCTCGGTTAGTTCCCAATAATCACGTATTTTTTCACAAAAATCGCTGTGTTGCCCTTTACCGCCTAACTCGTTTATTAATTTCAACAAATTATTTTTCCGCGTATCTCTTACCATTTTTGTTCCTCCATATTAAGGGATTCGGAGTTTCGGACATCGTTATGCCCCGGCGACTCGGTTGTCAACACTCTCCAAAGTAAGCCGTAATCTCATCCACGGACCTCTCCCAACTTTCCTTAACCGTTGCAGAAGCTGAATCCTCGTTGGCCCGCTGAGAGACTTGAGAACCTCAGTACCAACATCAGCAAAGTCTGTTGGGAAAAACTCGATGGGATGATCCGTATCGAATGCAATCCTTTCCAATCTTTGCCTTGGTGTTAAAGATTGGAACTCATCGAGAAGCGTTTGACGCTCATAAGCAGCTTTCTTCTGTCGTTGTACTCGTTTTTCACCGTCCAATTGTCGTTGTCTTCGCCTAACATTAGCCTCCTCTTGGCGTTTTAATTCTGCTTTGCCAGTGGCTGCCCTCCGACTTTCCCATGCTGCCTTGTAGCTTTGCAGTTCATCCAAGGATCTGGCTCCGAAATTGGTAGTCCCAAATGGAACATAAGGATTTGACGTATGTTGCAAGATCCACTCGGCAATTTTAGTCGTCAGATCAGTATCTCGTCTCTCAAGTTCTCGGAAAACCCATATGATTGCAGACACTGAGCCACCTGTCCACTTGAGTTTCTCTTCTGCAGCTACAAGCCCTTTTAGCAATGATACAATCTCGTCTTTGCTCAAAGTTCCTGTGACCGAATCCCACTCGCGCCAATGAAGGCGGTTGATATTTTCATCATCTTTGATCTCGAGGAGACGGGAAGTCAAAGAAGGGTCATCCCATTCCAGGGAGCGACCTATTGCTATGAGTTTGGAGAGTGTTGATTCTGGTATCATGCTAACCTATGGGAGTCGCTGGCTTATTCATACATGCACCTGGAGCTGATATACTCCAATTTTGGGGGTAATAGCAGCACTGGGTACGGATATTCTTACTCTATCAGAATCGCCAGAAACCTTCCCCCACAACTTCGGGAGTTGTTACATCCCCGGCATCTTTACCCCCTTCTTCCCCCCTCATCGATGGGGAAGGAATGTGAAAGGAGTCCGTAAACCCGGGACAGTCCCCTACTATATGAATTTAATAGATGAGGCCCCTTGTTTTTTACACATAAAAATATCATACCCTTCGAACATGTCAATTGTTTTTTGTGAGAGCTCTGAAAAAGTATCGTTCGCTCTCTGATTACACGGATTTTAAAAAGATGATTACAGAGATTTATGGGTTTTTTCAGAAATATCTCCGAATGAGAAAAGCTTGGGTTTTGGGGATGGATTTCGCGGGCAATACCTGCCTGCCGGCAGGCAGGAAGCTAATGCTACGGTGCTTGTCCTCATCAAAATGGGAGTAGAACCCAGAGAATAAATACTGGATTCCCCCGTATCAAGTACGGGGCAGGCTTAGTCAAGCCCGGAATGACAATTAAAGGTAACAATTAAACTGTTTGAAAAAACTTTTAAAATCCCTCCCCACCTCCCTTTGCCAAAGGGAGGGAAAAGGATTTCCCCCTTTTGACAAAGGGGGATGAAGGGGGATTAGATATTTTTTTCAAAACCCTAAAGTAAACCCCGTTAGAAAGCTTTCAACTTTCTAACGGGAAAGCTCACACGGGGCATTAAACCCCGTGCTCGCTGAAAAGGAAACAGTCACCATCCCCGCGGCAGAGCTGCGGGGCTTTCTAACGGGGTAAAAACACTTTTGAGGCAGGGCCTAAGACGTGGGAGTTATTTTCTATGAAGAGGCCTTTCCTGACTTTGCCGGGTTAAGGGGAGCTTGATTTTTATTGTTGTTTAAATCCTCAGGTTTCAGTTTCTTCTGGACACCTGAGGCATAGACGATGATGGCGGATT
>VGSD01000535.1 GCA_016875155.1 Deltaproteobacteria bacterium
TCCCTTTCAGTCTGAAAAAGCTGCAGTCGAAGCCGGCTCAGGGGTCCGGGAGATGTGCGAACGTTTCAGCATCGAGGCGATTGCCGTGGGAAACGGCACAGCAGGAAGGGAGACAGAGGCTTTTATCAGGAGCCTCGATCTCTCAAAAGAGATTCAACTGGTGATGGTCAACGAGAGCGGGGCGTCTGTTTATTCGGCCTCGGAGGTAGCAAGAGAGGAGTTTCCTGATCAGGATGTGACTGTGCGTGGAGCCGTATCCATTGGACGAAGGCTGATGGACCCTCTGGCAGAACTGGTGAAGATCGACCCGAAGTCGATCGGGGTTGGCCAATATCAACACGATGTGGACCAGGGAGCATTAAAGGACAGCCTCGATGATGTGGTGATCAGTTGCGTGAACCATGTGGGTGTCGAAGTCAATACGGCAAGCAAGCAGCTTCTGACCTATGTTTCGGGGTTGGGACCACAGCTTGCCAAGGGAATTGTGGAGTATCGGAATGAACATGGCCCTTTTCAATCGAGGGAAAGATTGAAAAAAGTGCCCCGCCTTGGCCCCAAGGCGTTTGAACAGGCCGCAGGTTTTTTACGCATCAGGGATGGAGAGAACCCTTTGGATCGAAGCGCAGTCCATCCGGAGAGCTATCCCATTGTTGATGCCATGGCAAAGAATCTGGGCTGCTCGGTGCTCGATTTGATTCGTGAGGAGAAGCTCAGGGCGAAGATCGATTTAAACCAGTATGTGTCTGACAAGGTAGGCCTCCCTACTTTGAATGATATCCTGTCAGAGCTCTCCAAGCCCGGACGCGATCCCCGCGAACAATTTGAGACCTTCCGATTCGCAGATGGGGTTGAAAAGATCGAGGATGTTAAACCCGGGATGAAGCTTCCTGGAATTGTGACAAATGTTGCGGCGTTTGGCGTTTTTGTTGACATCGGCGTCCACCAGGACGGGCTGGTGCATATCAGCGAGCTTTCGAACCGGTTTATAAAAAATCCAGCGGAGGTTGTGAAGGTTCATCAAAAGGTAATGGTCACAGTACTTGATGTGGACCTCGCAAGAAAACGGATTTCCCTTTCCATGAAGAGTGGTCAGCCAGGCCCTAAAGAGGTTTCAAAGGGGGAGAACAAAAAGAAGGAAGAGAAGAGACAGGAGAGGGGACAGGAGAAAGGGCTAAAACATAAGAACACGTTTACCAATAACCCGTTTGCCGACGCCTTCCGAAACAGGAATCAATAGATTGACTGAATTGTACTAACCAGTATTTGAGTTGACAGGAAGTGTCATAATAACCCTTGTTGCAAGTTGTACCTATCCACAAAGTAAGCTAACATCCAACTTTGATGATTACAGGAAGAAAGAAAGCAGGACGATAAAATTCAACAGGGGCGTTTTTTCGCCATCCGCTGGAATGATTTGTTCGCTAATTTTATAACTAGGGTGCGATTCCAATAATAATCAAAGGAACCGCGGGAACACCACGGCCCTGCCTGACAACGTTGTAGAACTCACCCTCATAATAGGGTACGCCTGAACTCATGTGTGATTGGAGAGATTTCATTGGTAGGATTTCAACACCGAGGTCAATATGGTCGCCGACGTAGAAGGCAAGATGTTTCACAAAGAGGTCATATGCTACGAATGAATATTTACCAAATTGCACTTCAACGGCTACACGGTCTTTAACAAAATCGGTCTGATTGTAACTAAAAATAGGCACTTCACCCGCTGCCTCGATTTCTTTCTTTTGTGCCTCCGGTGTCATAGTAAGCGTCTTTCGGATCAGCTTCTCACTCTTAGTAACCCAATAACTGACACGGCTTTCCTCCCAGCTCTTGGCACGTAGTAACCTTTTAAACTCAGCATTCATACCGACCGGGCTATAAAGAATTTTGCCCTTCATCGTTTTCTCTTTGGAAACTTTGGTCTTAAACTTCTCCGCATCCACATTGTTAATAACAGACTGTATTTCTCGCCATAGATTAGGCTTGTGAACAAGAAGATATTCAAGGCCATTCAGATGGGAATAGGTTTCTACAATTTTCATTTTGTCCGGTATCTAACTTTCCTCTCTTTAATCAACAAAAGCTGTCCCGAATTTTTAGAATTGGCCCAGGGCGCTGCAGTTAGACTATTACCTGCCTCAATTGGATCATATACAGGCTTGTCCATTGGCCGTGTTCTTAATGTTCCAGCAAGTTCCTCTTGTATCCTATCCTTGGCCAATTTGATGTACTTGGGAACAACTTCTGCACCTGCCCCACGGCGATTGTGACGAATAGCTGCGATGATTGAAGTACCGGTGCCAAGGAACGGATCTAAAACCCAATCCCCTTCATTTGTCATTGCAAGAACAAGACGCTCTATCAGTTCCACTGGAAATTGACAGGGATGTTCTGTCTTTTCAACGTGGTTACTCTTGACATTAGGGATAACCCAAAAATCTCCTGGGTTCTTGCCAAGTGGGTTGCATGAATATTTCCCAACATTTGGTCCCTTGAAATATTTTTTACCCGGATACTTCTGTGA
>VGSD01000536.1 GCA_016875155.1 Deltaproteobacteria bacterium
AGACCTTCTTCTCGATCTCATCCTCCACAAAGAGAAATGTTCCCAGGAGGGTCCGGAGTTGAGTCTGACTCTCATCCGTAGCAACGGAGAGGAGTTCCTCATAGACCGTATGTTCAGGACGGAGGAGATCGAACTGATGCTGGGCAAAGTAGGCGCGGGTCACATCTTTTCCAAGAAGGACTTCCCCTTGGTCATAATCGAGCACACCTGCCAATACTTTTAACAGAGTGGATTTGCCCGCACCATTGGGGCCGACCAGGGCGACTTTGTCTCCCCGAAATAGGGTGAGGTCAATGCCCTCATAGACCACGGTCTCTCCATAGCGCTTATGAAGATTTTTCACCTCGATGACACGGTGGCCGCTTCGTTTCGGTGCCGGGAACTCGAATCGAATCTCTCTTCGCTCTTTGGGCAGTTCGATCCGTTCGATCTTGTCGAGCATCTTAATCCGGCTCTGGACCTGACTCGACTTTGTGTTCTTGGCTCGAAATCGCTCAATAAATCTTTCGGTCTGCTCGATTTTTTTCTGCTGGGTCTTGAAGGTCGCCTCAAGAATCTCCCTTCGGTTCTCTCTCTCCTCAAGGTAGCGGTCGTAATCGCCATGATAGAGGTCGATCTTTTCGCCTTCGATCTCGGCAATTCGATCGATGAGATGATTGAGAAAGACCCGATCGTGGGAAACGATGACCATGGCGCCCGGGTAGTTGACCAGAAAATTCTCCAGCCAGATGAGAGATTCGAGGTCGAGGTGATTGGTCGGTTCATCGAGGAGAAGAAGGTCAGGAGACTGGAGAAGGATTTTCGACAGGGCGATTCGCATCAACCAGCCCCCACTTAACTCATCCGTCAGCCGGTTGAAATCCCTCTCCTTGAAGCCCAATCCATTGAGGATCTGTTTGGCCTCGGCCTCCAGGCCATATCCTCCGAGGAGGGTATAGTGCTCATGAAGTTTCCCATACTCCTTTGCCAGTTTCTCCTGAGCTTTGGGATCGTCAATCGAAGCCAGTTCCTCCTCAAGAATCTTCATCTTATCCTGAAGGGAGGTAATTGTGGATACGCTTTTTAAGACTTCTCCCAGGACCGTATCTCCTCTAAAAGAGATCACCTCTTGGGGAAGGTAGCCCATCTTGACCCCCTTGGCGATGAGAATCTCTCCACTTTCAAAGGATTCCTCTCCGAGGATCATTCTGAAGAGGGTCGTTTTTCCAGAGCCATTGGGACCGATCAGGCCAATGCGGTCTCTCGCTCCGATCTGAAGAGAGCAGTCCTTGAAAAGAACCCTGCCCCCGAACTGTTTCTGAACATGGTTGAGAGTAATCATAAGTGATGGTTGATGTGGATGTGAACCTGGCCTCTCTGGATCTTATCAGACATCCATTTGATGAGAAGTTTTTTCATCAGAACCCGGGTCCATGGAAGGAGGAGGAACAATCCGCATAGATCGGTCAGGACACCTGGGGTGAGAAGGAGGATTCCTCCGGCGAGAATCATCACACCATCCATCAGGTTGGAGGCCGGCATTCTTCCCTCTGCCATCTCCTGTTGCATCTTTCTAAGAACGGAGAGGCCCTGCCATTTTGCCAACGCCGCACCCGCAACGCCGGTGACAATCGTGAGCATGATCACCTCAAGGGTTCCGATAGCCTTCCCGATCTCAATGAGAAGCATCAATTCGACCAGCGGAATGAAGATGAAGATGAAAAGAAGTTTGCCAAACATCGTGTGCCTTCGAAAAGAAAACTTTTAATCTCTAATGGATTGAAAGAGGAGACGTCAAGAATGTCGTTTTTAGGTGATCCAATGAATTTTTACTTCCCCTTCAACCTGCTTAAACTCTGCATCCCCGGTGACCAGTTCGGCCTTGCGAAGCTTGGCCAGGGCTGCCGCGAAACAATCGCCATAAGACATTTTTTTAACGGCTTTGAATTCAGCTGCCTGTTTGGTCAATTCTAAATCAACCATGATGATTTGGATTGGGAGGGTTGAGATGAGTTGCGTTACTGCATCAGCACGCTCCCGGCCCACTTCTCTAAGCGTGATATAATAGACTTCCCCCCAGTTCACGACCGAAAGAAGAAGGGTTTTCCCCGAGTCTCTCGCCACCCGGAAGAGTTCAATCATTCTGTCAGCCCCATCTTCATTCTCAAGGTATGCGATCAGACTATAGGAGTCTAACACTCTGAGAGCTGGTCTCATAATGCACGCTCCTTTGCCTTCTCTTCCCTCAGGGCCTTAAGCAGTTTTCCCTTTGTTCCGGTTATTCCTGCCATGCTTCGAATATATTCATCCGTGATTGGTTTAATGACGATCTCACCATCTCTCTCGAAAAGGGAAACTTGAGTCCCCTTTTTAATACCAAACTTACGCCGAAACCGTGATGGAATAACAATCTGTCCTTTTACGGTGACCACTGCCTTATCCATAGTGCCTCCCTATTCTTAGGCCATACATATCGATAATAGATACCATATCTAAAAAAGTAAGTCAATATTTATTTTGTTATAACAAATAATATATGTATACCCA
>VGSD01000537.1 GCA_016875155.1 Deltaproteobacteria bacterium
CAGGACCAGAGGGTGGTTTTAACCGGGGAGCCAAAAGTGATGGAGGGCGACAATTTGGTCTCTGGAGAGGAGATCATTTTCGATATTGCGAAGAATCGTATAGAGGTAAAAGGAGGGCCGGGAGGAAGAGGAAGGGTGAGGGTTCTTCCCGGGGCGGAATTAGAAAAGCTGAAATGATAGAGTAGTTCCTCGGTCTGATCTTTTTCCTTTTAATCATTCACGCCTGCCAAGCCTCATCTGATATTCGATTAAACCTCCCTTTCATTAAATTTTATGCAACCTTGAGGGAAAGGCTTCAATTTCACCTCGAATAGGAAATTTGACAATTCAGTCGAAAAGTTATTAAAATGAAATACTTATAAAATTTTGGACCCATGTATGTTTGACAATCTTTCATCCAAATTAGATGCGGTTTTTAAGAAACTCCGAGGCCATGGGAAATTGACCGAGCAGAATATCCAGGAGGCCCTCAAAGAGGTGAGGGTGGCTCTCCTTGAGGCGGACGTCAATTTCAAGGTGGTTAAGGATTTTGTGCAATCGGTCCAGGAAAGGGCCATTGGCCAGGAGGTCATGGCAAGCCTTACGCCTGCGCAGCAACTGATCAAGATTGTGAAGGAGGAGATGACTTCCCTGATGGGGGGCCAGGAACAAAGGATTCAACTTTCGGGAAGCCCTCCTGTTCCGATCATGCTTGTCGGTCTGCATGGCTGCGGAAAGACGACCACGGCAGCCAAACTGGCGCGTCACTTTCAGGGGATGAAGAAACGACCCTATCTCATTCCTGCGGATGTCTATAGGCCAGCCGCCATCGAGCAGTTACAGCGATTAGGTGAAGAGCTGAAAATCGATTTCTACCGGCCAGGACCTTCACAGATGCCGCTCGATATCTGCCTCAAGGCAAGGGATGTAGCCCTGAAGGGGGGATACGATCTGGTGCTCATCGATACAGCCGGAAGGCTTCATATCGATGAGGCATTGATGCTTGAACTGAGGGAGATCAAAACCGAGATCAAACCGAGAGAGGTTCTTTTCGTGGCCGATGCTATGACCGGCCAGGATGCGGTCAATGTGGCAAAGAGTTTTAATGAACGATTGGGGATTGATGGAATTATCCTGACTAAAATGGATGGGGATGCACGTGGAGGAGCAGCCCTTTCGATCAATGCGGTGACGCAGAGACCCATCAAATTCATCGGCGTGGGAGAGAAACTCGATGCCCTCGAAGTTTTCCATCCCGAGCGGATGGTTTCAAGAATTCTGGGCATGGGTGATGTCCTGACCCTGATCGAGAAGGCAGAGGCTACCTTTGATGAAAAGAAGGCTAAAGAATTAGAGAAGAAGATCCGGAAGGATTCATTCACGTTGGAGGATTTCCGGGACCAGCTTCAACAGATCCGAAAGATGGGATCGCTGGAATCGATTCTGAATATGATCCCCGGCCTTCCAAAAAAGATGAAAGGGATGGGGGGGCTCCAGGTGGATGAAAAGGAATTGGGCAGAGTGGAAGCCATCATCAACTCCATGACGCTCAAGGAACGGGCCAATTTCACGATCATCAATGGAAGCCGGCGATTGAGAATTGCAACGGGAAGCGGGACAACCGTACAGGAGGTCAACCGGCTCCTAAAACAGTATGGGCAGGCCCGAAAGATGATGAAACAGTTTTCCAAAATGGGCGGTAAAGGAATGGGAAGAGGACAAATGCCATTCTTCTCTTGAAAAATATAGAAAAGGGGAAGCACCAAATCCCAAGCACCAAATACCAAATAAATTCCAATGATCCAAATCCAAAACAAAACCGATTTGGTCATTGGAGATTGGAATTTGGAGCTTATTTGGGATTTGGAATTTGTGATTTGGGATTTAAACAAAGGAGGTGATCCAAGGCAATATGGCGGCATCTATAAGATTGATGAGATTTGGTGGAAAGAAGAAGCCTTTTTATCGGATTGTGGTAGCAGACAGCCGTTCTCCCAGAGACGGGAGGTTTATCGAACAGGTGGGGACTTACGATCCCGGAAAAGATCCGGCAGAAATCCGAATAAAGGAAGAGAAGGCGCTTGGCTGGCTTAAAAAAGGAGCTCAGCCCACCCCGACGGTCCGTCAGCTTCTGATTCGATCGGGTGTGACGAAAAGACTGGCTGAAGGCAAGAAACAGTAGGATGCTTTTTCTCCCAAGGCGGCTTTCAAAGGGTCTCTCCGCGGAAGGTTCCTTGAATTGGAGGTGGGACGATGACGACAAAGGAGTTGATCGAATTTATCGCCAAGGCATTGGTCGACCATCCGGAGCAGGTCAAGGTTTCTGAAGTCGAAGGGGAGAAGACCTCAGTCATCGAGCTTTATGTAGCAAAGGATGATCTGGGGAAAGTGATTGGAAAGCAGGGCAGAACGGCAAGATCCATCCGTGTGATCCTGGGAGCGGCCTCTGCCAATCTGGGTAAACGCTCTGTCCTGGAAATCATTGAATAGCGACCCATGGAGCAAACTCTTTGCCCGATCGGGAGGGTGGTCAAGCCCCATGGGGTG
>VGSD01000538.1 GCA_016875155.1 Deltaproteobacteria bacterium
TTCGGCTAGGATTGGAAACGCCGTCGTGAAAGACTGCGCAGACTTGCTCACAAAGCCTGCAGCCGGTGCATTTTTCTGGACTGATTGCAAGAACTTTACCCATGGGTTCCATTCACTTTCTCCTTTCGTATCTCACGAATGACTCGAATAAGAACGAATTTCACGAATAAAGCAGAATATCAATAAAATATTCGTGACATTCGTTACCATTCGTTCTATTCGTATCTTCTATAATAAGTGGGATGGTTCCTTTTCCAACCCCAACCTTTTGAGGGTCTCCGGCTTGGGAACGCCGTTCTGATCAAGACCCTTGCATTCATAGAATTCGTCTACCATCTTCTTGAATTTTTCTCGATCGAGTTTACTGCCGACGACATCGGGAGCACCTCTTCGGCAGGGCTCATCAAAGTAGCGATGATTGAGCATATCCCCCTTCTTGAGGTCTTCTCTCTTTAACCCTTCGCGGAGGTTAAAGAGCCGCTCCATCATATTACCACGCTCAGCGATATCCCAGATTTCACGAGGCGTAAGCTCCAATCCCGTATTGTAGTAAATGACCTTGGGCCAATCCTCAAAGTTGGGAAGTGTGGCACCCAAAAAGGCGGTATGATATTTACAGATGCCGAGGCAATCAACTGCCATAAAACAGTTTTCTTGCCAGAAGACCTGCCAGGGTTTGCCGATATATTCCGTATGCTCAGAACTCAATGGCCCATCGTAAGGAACAGGGCTGCTGTAGATTTTTCTCAGCACTGCCTCTGGCAAGTGGTAAAGGTCGATTGCCGGCCGGCTTCTCAAATGGTCTGAACCCCGGGAAGCCGTGGCAATATTGAGCGCAAGGCCAGGAGTGGCTCGCTCGTCAGAGTGAAGATTGCTCACCCCTTTCACCTGAATCAGATAGTCAAAGGAATTCTTTCCGATCTTCTCAGAGGCGATGATGCCTCCCTCGGCTAAGGTATCTCCCAACCAACCCTCTCTAAAACAGATACGCCTGACCATCTCCAGAAGTACCTCGGTGTCACTAAACTTCAATTCCAACCCATCGGTCTCCTTGTTGGTGAGAATTCCCAACTCATAGAGTTCCATTGCCCAGGAGATGATACTTCCGATTTCCAGATTATCCACGCCCCATTGATTGACCAAGTGATTTGCAGTCAATAGGGTTTCCAAACTCGCACAATCTGGTTCACAGCAGAAACCACCCTGAGACGTATAGTCCGGACCCTCGTCATACACCCCCGCATAGGGTCCCGAAGGAATCCTGTACCTAGCCCGACAGTGGACCTGGCAACCAAAACAACTGGCCATATGATAAGGGCCCATGGTCTCTGTGCAGGCTTCATCAATGGATTCCGGTTCAATTTCGTCACAATAGTATTGCTGGTTATACTGGAAATTTCTGCACCGCACTCCCCCCCAAGTGTTGGTGGCTCCCCAGATAAAGGGGGTGCCAAAAGTTCCCATGGTTTGGTTAACCTTAGAACTCGTGATTTGTTCAATAAAGCTCTTGTTATACTCAAGCGCCTCTTTCGGATAGGCGATTTTAATATCCATGGTTCCGCGGGCAGCAATGGCTTTTAAATTTTTTGAGCCCATGACCGCTCCCATTCCGGTTCTGCCGCCAGAATTTTTGATTCCGGTCATCACATTGGCATACCTGACCAGATTTTCACCCGCCTGACCAATGACCAAACTCTTAATATCATCATCCCCAAGTTCCTCCCGAATTGCCCATTGGGTTTCGGTGGTGCTTTTCCCCCAAAGGTGACGAGCATCGCGTATCTCGATCTTGCCATTGTGAATCCAGAGGTAGACTGGTTTTTCCGCCTTTCCCTTGATCACGAGATGATGGAAGCCTGCCCAGGCTAACTCCGGAGTAAAGAATCCTCCCATGTTGCAACTCCCCAGCATCCCTCCCAGAGGGGATTTCGCCATGACATGGCATCTCGAGGTGGCTGAAGCCAGGGTGGCACATAATACTCCTCCGCTCACGATAATCGTATTGTCAGGTCCGAGCGGATCGCATCCTTGTTTGGTGTGATTATAAAGCAAATAGGCATCCAACCCCCGCCCCCCCAAAAATTTCTTCCGAATCTCTATGGGAATCGGCTTGATCTCTATTTTGCCAGTCGTGAGATCGATATACGCTATCTTTCTATTGAGAGCCATCTTTCGCGTCCTCCTTCATCTTTCCTTCTTGTTGCCTATAATAATTGCTGTATGATGTGGGTGAACCCCGATAGAAGCTAAGTGCTTCGATTCGCAAATACGGTCACGTATTCTTAAAACTGAAAAGCAAAGGAAATGCTCACTCAGCACTAAGTCCTGAGTAGATAAATTCGTTACCGAATTTATGAATCGATGGACTAAGCTTCGCACGGGGCAAGCAGCGGGGTTTTCTAACGGGGTAAAGATCATCAAATCTCTAAATTTTGGAAAAGAACCTCATTTCCCCCTTGACAAATATTTTAGACTCCGATATAAAAGTATAACGAACGTTCGCTATACTTCTATTTCCATAACAT
>VGSD01000539.1 GCA_016875155.1 Deltaproteobacteria bacterium
ACTCGGATCGGCTTCCTGTCCCCCCCTGCTTTAAGGGGGTCAGGTCTTGAATGTTGACATGTTCCCCGATGACCAGCCCCCCGGTGCCCTGAGGACCATAAAGGCTTTTATGCCCTGTGAAAGCTAACAGGTCGATCCCGTCACCTTCCATATCAATGGGATAGGCTCCTGCGGTCTGAGCGGCGTCAATGAGAAGCAGAATATGATGCCTTCTCGCAATAAGCCCAACCTCCTTTACGGGAAGGAGCGTTCCGAAAACATTCGAGGCATGACTGAGAACAATCATCCTGGTATTGGACCGAATCTTCCTCTCGACCTCCACAGGGTCAAGCATGGCTTCTGCAGAACAGGGGGCAATGCTTAATTCCACTCCCATCTTTTCTAAATGTCGAAGAGGCCTCATCACCGAATTATGTTCCACGCTGCTCGTGATGACGTGGTCGCCGGGTTTTAATAAACCTTTGAGGGCTAAATTGATGGATTCGGTGGCATTGAGCGTAAAGATGATTCTTGAGGAGTCTTTGACTCGAAACAGAAGAGAAAGGGCTTCTCTCGCCTCATAGATGATTCGAGCCGCTTCAATGGAGAGAGAGTGTCCGGATCGGCCCGGGTTGGCACCGACCTCCTCCATATAGCGGTTCATCGCCTCTTTCACCTGAGGAGGCTTTGGCCATGATGTGGCTGGGTTATCAAAGTAGATCATTTCTAATCTTTCTTTAAGAGCAGACGATATTCCTCTTGGCCCTTCTCAACTTCCACTCTCCACCCTCGAGCAGTTGCGGCACGGGACACATTCTCTTTCGAGGTGTCGGTATCCACAAGGATGGCAATCTCGCCTTTGTTCGTCTTCTTCATTTCATTCAGAGCCAGCAGTACAGGTTGAGGACACGAAAGCCCGCGGGCATCAACAATTTTGCTCATAATTATCCCTCCTTTTTATTCAATCTTTCGTGATGGCTACGTTATCCGTGAACACTGGAAAATAGTCCAGAGTTACGGTTATGGCTACGAAGCCCGTTTCGTTTAGCGTCATAGGGGTTACGTGAAATTCTTAAGATGAATAACGTAACCGATGGACGATACGGGCGTCGTTACCGTTACCGTGAGACGAAATCTCTTACTTTTTTAAGCCACTTCTTTTCTCATGGTGAAACCAATAAACAGACAGGTGAGAAGCCCGATGATCACGGCCGGGATCCCATAAGGTCCGACTCCATCCGGGGAGCTTGCCAGGCCAAAGTTATGGGCAAAACCCGCCCCGACAATCATTCCCAGAACAAAGACAGCGGCATCCCCGTCGCCTTCTCCTGCAAGGAAAAGCTGTCTTCCAGGACATCCACCGGCCAGAGCAAAGGCTAACCCGGCTAACACCATTCCGCCGAAGTTCCACAGGCTCATGCTATGGGCTACCGGTTGCTTTGAAAAACCGGGGTTAAACTGTCCCAAGATCAGATTGACGATAAAGGCAACCACGACGAGGGCAATGAATCCTAAAAGAAGATGGGTTTGTCTGAAAAGGACGAAATCCCGAATGGCTCCCATGGTGCAGAACCGACTTCTCTGTGCAAGGAATCCAATCAGGAGCCCAACCACCAGCGAAACAAAAAGCGGTGCGTGCATTGACCCCGGTCCTTTGATACTGTAAAAAAGCACCCCACTTTTTTCCTGTCCCGGAACCTTTGGAAAGATGAACATGAGAATCAGAAACCCAAGCATGATTAAAGGCATGAGCCATCCGACCGAGGTATGAGTATTTTTAGAACGGCCCAGGTTGTAACCCCCTTTCAGGAAAAGCGTGCCCACCCATATTCCTCCGATCAATCCGAGCAAACCGAAAATGGCGTTTCCATCCCCGCCGGCCAGGCGAAGCACGGCCCGCCAGGGACAGCCCAAAAAGACCAGGGCCCCGATCATGGCAAAGGCCCCAAGGACAAACCGGACGATGGGAGCAGAACCGGCTCGAGCCCTGAATTCCTTAAACGCATAGGCGGCAATGAGTGCGCCAAGGACAAAGCCGATGATTTCAGGCCTCATATACTGGACTAAAGCGGCCCGGTGAAGACCGAGCGCACCAGCAATGTCCCGATCAAAGCAGGCCACACAGACCCCCATGTTTGCCGGATTTCCCCACTTCTGCAAAAGTGGCGCAAAGATTCCGATAATCGCTCCTACGGAAATGATTCCCCAACGGGTCGCAAAAAGGTTTTTAATGGCAGTCATAGATGAACCTCCTTTCTTAAGATAGGTTTTAACCCCATATTGGATACGTCGGAAAGATTTGCAAAGAGAAAGGGAAAAGTTGGATTTAGGGATGACAATCTAAAAAGGATGCATAGAGGATACCCCTTTGCTCTCTCTCCTTCGGTCGATCCGGAGACCTAACCTAGTATAAAGTTTCATAAATATATTTACATATAAACTTCTTTGTGGTATAAGGGTTTCTAAAACTAAAGGAGGAAACCCCTATGCCACGGAAGACCCAGAAAGCCAAGTTGATTTTGAGCAAAG
>VGSD01000540.1 GCA_016875155.1 Deltaproteobacteria bacterium
AATCCTGTCCGCCAGCGACTGGTGAATGCCTGAAAGAAGATCTGAAACAGACACTCCCTCTGCCAGACTCGATGCCACTTCCTGCTGTGCCCATATGGTACAAATATTGCTGATCTTCGCGGGGTTCTTGCTTTGAAGGGAACGCTCACCTACCTGATCCAGAGGCACGCCAAGCGTATCGGCAATCACCTCGATGAATCGGCCGCTGCCAGCCGCGCATTTATCATTCATCACAAAGTCAACGATCTTTCCTGAGGAATCGATCTTGATCCCTTTTGCGTCCTGGCCGCCGATGTCAATAATCGTCCTCGCCTTGGGGAAGAGATGGACAATCCCTTTTGCATGGCAGGTGATTTCTGTGAACTGTTTGTCGGAAAAAGGGACGTTAATCCTTCCGTAGCCTGTGGAAACAATATACGTGATTTGGGAGAAGGAAAGTGAGGCTCTTTTCAGCGCTTCTTCCATGACCTTATTGGCAAGGCGGCGCTGTTCCGGACCTGTGGGACCAATGACCGAGGCGACGATCCCTTGATTCAAGATCACCACCTTTGTCATCGTGGAACCGATATCAATGCCAGCAAAGTGGAGAGTCAATATCAACCCTTATTAGGTTAAGGCTGAGGCTAAGGTGGAGGGAAGAAAATATTTAGTTCTCAACCTCAACCTTGACCTTAACCTTCTGTTTAAGCGGCTTTGTTCATTCGGATCGATTCCAGGGTTTCGATGAAGGCATCGATCTTGTTTCTCGTATCGACCTCCGAATAAGAGGTGATGTCAATAATATCGCTTTCCAGAATCAACGAAGGAAGCTCCTTTAAAACCTTCTCTTTCTTTCCATCCTTTCCCATCACATAGACCGGAATCGGTTTATAAATCTTTGCCAGATGATTCAATTGCCAGATGAGGCCTACATGCCAGGTCCGGCAGGAGAACGCCTCATGCATGACCACTCCGTCAATCTTGTATTCTTCGATCCGGTTGATTAACCGTTCCACATCAGGTTCGGACCCCGGCCTCTTCTTGGCTCGATCATACCAGAAGGTCCAGTATCCAAGCCATCTCCATGCCAGGTGCTCGATCGGATCTTTGGTCTCTGGAAGATTCATCTGGCCGAGGGGAGCAACCATTCGATAAGTCGTCTCAGCAGGGAACGAAGCTCCCTTGTTATTGAAATAGTTGAAATCGTTCAGCGCATACCAGGCAGGCAGTCCTCCTCCCCACATGAGCCGATATTTTTCGTTTTCGACTTCCCCTTCTTTCTTGACGATTTTCTCCTCCAGTTCTTTCTTAAGATCCACAAAGAAATCATAAGCCTTCTGAGTGGCCATCATGAAGTTAATAGGCACCATGGTATTCATGGCATCACCCGTTCCCATAGGGCAAGGCACTGCTTTCCGAAGATCGTAGGTCTCTTCAATCAGGTTCCACGTTTTATCGCTTAACTTCACCAGTTCTCTCAGTCGGTCATAATCCATCTTCTTCTTCGTCTGCTCTTCGATAAAGGTCACCAGACCGCGCAACTGTTTGACAATATATTGATGGTAATAGCCGAGGACCTCCCGGTGGTCACGGTTTGTCTGAAACAGGGGATAGGGAAGATCAATATTATAGATGGGGACATCCGGCATGAATTGCTGGGAGGCTTGATACCATTTTGACCTCGGATCGCAGAGAATCTGACCGCTTGAGATCATGAAATCAGGCCTCACCTGCCCGCCCCAGGGAGCATCCGGAGGCATCTGGCCTAACTCTTCCCTCCACTGATCAAAACCGATTCCGCAAAGAGCATACGTGCATAGGGATCGGGAGAGGCCTAACGATTCTGCTCGTTGTAGAAATCTCTCGGCATCTCTCTTGGCGCCACAGATGCCTGCGAAATTTTCCGTCCACACCGGAATCACATCGAGCGCTCTGAAGATCTCCTCGTGATGGCAGACGATGAAAGTATAAGCCACCTTCTGTTTTCCCTCAGCCTTGGCCTGGAGGGTCCCTGTGATAAATTCCTTCACCATGGGGCCGATGGAAGCCGCAGCCTTGGTGGCGGTCATCCTCTTCTTCGGTTTCGCCTCTTTCTGCTCCTCAGCCATGATTAAAACCTCCCTTATTTCAGAATCTCCATTGTTCTATCCTGGCGTAGCCCAAATTGAACAATTAACCCGCTAATAAATTCCAATTATCAAATTCCAAATCCCAAATAAATCCCAATTTCCAAATCCAAATGACCCAAAGGCACTTATCTGAAAATTTGAATTTTGGTCATTGGAGTTTATTTGTAATTTGGTGCTTGGGATTTGGTGCTTCATATCCTATCACCCTATCATCTCTAAAAAGGCCTGGATTCGGGTTCGCAGTTGACCCATTGTCCCTGCTGAGTAGATATCCTCCAGATGAAGCATGGGAAGATTAAGCGACTGGTAATAGGCCTTCCGTGCAGGGACTTCAAAGCCAAAGGGGTCACAAAACTTATAGACATAGAGGATCGCTCCGTCCGCTTTGAAC
>VGSD01000541.1 GCA_016875155.1 Deltaproteobacteria bacterium
CCGAGAGGTCAAGCTTTGGCCCTCCCTTATCATTTTCAGAGTTAAGATTCAAGATGGGATTGCCGACCCTGTAATTGAGAGCATAAATCCGGGCAATACCATCCCCTTCCAATGAAGGGGTAAAAGTAGTGAAATAGACCACACCAAAAGCAACGACCGGAGGGGCAAGGGCTTTCTCCCCCTTATCCTCCAGGCTGATAAACCATCCTTCCTTATTGGCCAGCCTCTCAACCGTAGCAAACTCCTTTGTAACATCCACAAGGTTATCTTCTGATAATACAGAATGATTCTCTTTATCCTTGAAGGCATAAAACTTATCTATCCCGGTTTTTTCATTTGGATGCTCCCGGTCGCCAGTACCGAAATAGACAATTTGATGTCCTTTTTCCAGAGTCACATCCGGAGCGTTAAAAATCTTCTTTTTTGCGTTTCCCGTATACATCAGGTTTGAATTAAAGACCGTCCTTCCTGACCAGCCGTTCGGATCCGATCCCTTCAGGTCGAATCTCCAGAGCTTCCCTCCCATATCTCCGACATAGAGTCGGTCAATATAACCATCGCCATCTATATCCACACGGGCGACATTGCTCGGAATCGAATGTTTCATGTTAGGATCTTTTTTATAATCCCATCTCCAGATCTGCTGTCCGGTCAATAAATCAACGACATAAACCGCCCTTCCCTTCTTATCGTCGCTGGGGTTCTTTCTGTCCTGATTCTCGTCATACCCGCCACCAATAATACAGACCGCCTTCCCCCCTTTTCCGTCTTTGATCTTGCCAAACTGGGGTTCTGACCAGGTCTGTCCCATTTCAGAAAAACCAACCGTCTCAGGTCCGATCTTCCAGAGAAACTGTGGTCTTTCTGGATCGGAAACATCCAATGCATAATAATGATTTCCTCCCCTTCGAAGACCAAAAACAAGAACCTTTCGTGAAGTTGTCATATAGGTTTTAGGCGACCCGTCGACAAAATATTTAAGGTCATTTCCCTGAGGTAACTCTTTTAAGCTGCCTAAAAAGTCATCAGGAATGAATGCCCAGAGCTCCTCCCCTGTGTTCACATCAAAAGCATGGAGCATTCCATCGTTTGCACCCACATAGATGACGGACTTTGACTTGGTGTATGGAACCACCAATGGTCTTGAGTTGACAATGGCGCCAAGGATCCATTTTCGCTTCTGTAGGGATTTTTCTCCTTTACCTCCTGAATAGGTATCATACCCATGGATATATTGAATCAACCTCTCTCTTTCAGGCTCATTGTTTGGAGAAAGTCCCAAGAGACCAGACGTGATCTTTTCATTTGAAATTGAAAATTCGTTGGATTTATCCGTTAAATCTTTGCCATTAAGATTTGTTAATATTTTCCGCCTGTCCTTTTTAAGCAGAACTTCTCCAACTCCCCCTTTGTCCACTTTTTTCCCATCTGCGCCAGAGCTCCAACTGCTCGCGGAAGAATCCTTTATTTCATAATTCGAATCAAGAACCGAGTTTTTTGTCGCATCAACCATAGCAGGGTTACTTGGGTTCGTTGGGTCTGTTGGGTTTGTTGAGTTGGTTGAGTTCGTGATCTCATATTTCTTGAGATTGCCAATTGGGCCCTCTGGGGTGACTTCAGAAACAGCGACATAAACCTGCCCACCTGAGTTAGGGTTGTCCCTATTTCCTCCTTTGTTGTTGGTTTGGTCTTTTTCCTTAGGTGGTTTTGGAGACTCTGCAACCGGAGTTGGAGTGGGTTGGGGTGTTGAGGTGGGAGAAGGTTCTATCACCGGAGGAGGTTCAGGTGTAGGCTCCGGAATTGGAGAGGGCACAATGGTGGGGGGAGTTAATGAAATCGGGGTAGAGGGTTCAATGGCAACCCCATTCACTTCTGTGGAATAATTGCTTTCATTAAAATATCGGTCATAGGCAGTAACAGTTATGTAATATGTCTTGCCCTCTGTTAACCCCTTTAGAGTATAGGTATTCACATTTGTTACATCAATCGAAGATGTATACTGTTTTGAGTTTGTCCCGAAATATATTTTATATCCTGCTAAGTCAGGCTCTGTATTTGGATCCCATGCCAGTCTTAGCTGTGCGGCTGATACAAAGAGAGAAGAAAGAAAGATGATGAAAAAACAAATAATCACAAAAATTAGGTGTTTAAATCTAAGGTATGACATAGGTGAAACTCCTATGAAGAAGGTGATGATAATGGATAAAGCAAAAAATATACCATTTATATGAACAGATTATTCAAGTTTCTGTAAGATGGGAATATAATGACGTCAGTGAGTAACTAATTGAAATAACACAATATTGCTGGTTGTTTGATGAGAAATTAATTTGTAATGATTACAAATTTATAATCGACAGGTCTTGTTTCAGGTTAAAAGTTTTTCAAATAATGACATTTTGTCATTTTTCTTCCAGCCCTTCTCTACTAAACAAAACCAAGTGAAAAATTAATATAGTCTCCTTTCGATGACCATACAATATGACCTCTTTTCGTATG
>VGSD01000542.1 GCA_016875155.1 Deltaproteobacteria bacterium
GGCAGCATTCTCGGGTTCCTGAAATATAATTTCAATCCTGCCTCTATCTTTTTAGGCGACTCCGGCGCCTACTTCCTGGGTTTTATCCTTTCCATCCTATCGATCACGAGCAGCCTAAAGGGATCAACTACTGTGGCCATCCTGGTCCCCATCATTGCCCTCGGCCTGCCGCTGATGGATACATTTCTCTCGATGCTTCGAAGGCTTCTAAGTTCCCTTCATATCGTGGAAGTTGATAGGGAGAAGAACATCGTCAAGTTTTTCTACTTAGATGGGTGGAGCGTATTCAAGGCTGACAAGGACCACATCCACCACCGGCTCCTCCAGATCGGGTTTACCCAGAAGAAGGCCGTGGTCTTTCTATATACGATCTCCATCGGCCTTGGAGCATTGGCCTTTTCTTCCATCTATTTTTCGAATATCAATTATGCCCTTCTGATCACTGCCATTGGCCTTGCTACCTATATCGGGATAAGAAAACTTGGGTATAGAGAAGTCCAGGTCCTGAGTAACGGAGCCCTTCTTCCCTTTTTCGACACCCCTATGGTGAATCGGAGGATTCTGAGGGTCTTTGTGGATATGGCGATCATCGCGGTTGCCTACTATTTTGCCTTCTTACTCAGGTTTGAGGGAAGCTTTCCTGATGAGAAAAAGGCGTATTACCTTTCGACCCTTCCCCTGGTTCTTTTCACCAGGATCTTCGTTTTTTACCTTTTAGGCCTCTACAAAGGGGCCTGGAGGTATGCAAGCATCTCTGACCTGGTCAAGATGATAAAGGTTGTTTTATCCGGGTGTGCTGCCACGGCCATCCTTCTCTGGATCATCCCGGGCTTCGGCATTGCAAGCCGTGCGGTGCTTCTGATCGATTGTAACCTTCTTCTATTCTTTGTGGTCGGAGCAAGGGCCTCCTTCCGGATCCTCGATTATCTTAATATTTCGAAAAATCACAAGGGGAGGAGAATCTTGGTCTATGGGGCTGGAAAACGCGGGGTCTATGCCCTCAAGGAATTTGTCAGTAATCCTCGCTCGAACCTAAGCCCAATCGGATTTATCGATGATAGCCCGCTGTATCAAGGCAAAGAGATCGATGGGTTTCCTGTTCTCGGGAGCCTTGATTCTTTAAGCGGCATTCTTTCAAGACATTCTGTTTCGGAGGTGATTCTCTGCCAGGAAAACCTTCCGGAAGAGAAGCTTCATCGCCTAACGGAGATCTGTCATTCGTACAATATTCCCCTCCGTTGCTACAAAACCAGCTTCGAAGAGATCCCAAACCATTCCACCGATGTAACGATTCTCTCAAATACCCCTTAATTTCTCAATTAATCTCACAAGGGTATTAAGCCTTCCCGATGTATCTTCCATGATTAGATACGCTCTCAATACAGGACTGATTAGCATTTATGAAGTGTTGGAATTCAGATATTCAAAACAGAAAGAATTTGGACATGAGCCGCCACAAAATAACACAGATAGATCAAAATATGGAAGACAGCCCTTAGACAAGCTGACAGACTGAAATATGCAAATTTATCCCCAGAGACCAACATGGCCTTAAAACATCCTCTAAAAGCATGAGTTCCGCTGGACCTTCCCCCCCAATGATCTATTCCTCTGAAAAGGGAGCAAAGTAGTGAAACCAGTAATTCTGTTCTTTGGAGAACATGATAAAAGCAGAATCGCACTTTGGAAAAGCCTAACTGCGACGTTACCCAAGTATCACATCCTAAGGGCGAGAGACCTCAAGGAGGCGCTTGCAATTATACATTCCCAGTCACTGGATATAGTTCTGATACAGATAGAAATGCTCCACAAAGAATGTTGTAGACATATTATTAGAAAGATCAAATACGCTGCACAAGGCGCTCAAATCTTCGTGATAGCTGATCATGAAGATGAAGTGTATCAAACTGAGAATGCCGTTGAAGTTAGTGGGTATATACTTAAAGATGGATTAACCTCATTCTTAAAAAGAATGTTGCCTTCATTGGTTGGCTTTCCCTCTGTATCAGATAAAAAGGTGTATCTGCACGAAGTCTAAAATGATGTGCACCCTCATTGAGAATACATGCCGTGAAATTAACTGAAAGCTTTTCTCGGCGACAGCGTGAATAGACCACATAATTATCCCGTTCCATTCGCAGAAGTTCTATTTATTAGACCGGATTTGGATAATAGCCATTTATTAATTGGGAGGTGAGAATATGCGGAAGTTGATTGCATGGTTATTGGTAGTTTTCAGACTGCGCGAATCCGAGAGAAAGATTGTTAGGGAGAGGTTAAGAAAGCTAAGGGACTCGCAATGGTTGAGGTAAGGAAAATTAAGGATTGGAAACTCATAAATATTGATAAAAGTGAAATCTATCGGACTTCACTTGCTAAGTAAGTGATCCGAGTAATATTTACTCGGCTTTGCCAGAGAGATATTGAATGTCTGTAGGGTAATGAAATTGAAATTAAACAGAGAGTTTCGGATGGAATTAGCGTGCCGGTAGGATAAG
>VGSD01000543.1 GCA_016875155.1 Deltaproteobacteria bacterium
CCCCCCACCCTCCCCTCAGGGGGGAGGGTAAGCCGGCAGGCAGGGGAAGGGGTGACAGAGCCCGGAAAATACTAAATGAACCTCAAGACAGAAGTGTTGATTATTGGCGGCGGGGCCACTGGGGTTGGGATTGCAAGGGATCTCTCTCTGAGGGGAATCCCTTCTCTCTTAATTGAAAAGGGAGATTTCCTCTCAGGAGCTTCTGGTAGAAATCATGGGCTCTTTCACAGCGGCGCAAGATACGTGGTCTCTGACCCAGAAGCCGCACGAGAGTGCATCACTGAAAACCGAATCCTGAGAAAAATTGTCCCTCATTGTATTGAGGAAACGGACGGCCTCTTCGTCTCCCTACCGGAAGACGACCTCGATTTCAGAGATCGATTTATTCAAGCCTGCCAAGAGATAACTATCCCTGCCCATCTTCTTTCTCGAGATGAAACCCTTTCCCTCGAACCCGAACTTCATCCTGACCTCCTGAGTTCGGTCAAAGTTCCGGATGGAGCAATTGATCCATTTGAACTGGTATTGGGGAATGCAAAAGATGCAGAAGACCATGGTGCCAAATTTCTTCTTCATACAGAGATCACTTCTCTCCTGTTAGAGGGAAATAGGATAAAATCCGTTTTGGCGAAAGATCTCGTTGGTGGTGACGAATATTCCATTGAAACCTCCTATCTCATCAATGCGACAGGAGCCTGGGCAGACCATTTTTTAAAACGGATAGGCCTTCGTATCGGGGTTGCTCTTTCCAAGGGATCCATGCTCATCACTAATCAGAGGTTCACTCAGAGGGTGATCAACCGTTGCCGGCCTCCTTCAGACGGTGACATCATCGTCCCAAACCATACGGTCTCCATTCTGGGAACCACGTCTGTCCGTTCAGAGGAGGTCGAACAATTTGAGATCACGCCCGAGGAGATCACTTTACTGATCAAAGAAACTTCAAGGATGATTCCAGCGATTGAAGGGTGCCGATTCATTCGCGCCTATGCGGGCATCCGGCCCCTCTTCCAATCTGGAGAAAAAGGCGATGATCGGGCCATCAGCCGTGGGTTTGCCCTGATTGACCACGGAAAAAGAGACGGAATTAAAAACCTCATCACCATCACTGGAGGAAAACTTGTCACGTACAGGTTGATGGCCGAGAAAACCTCTGACCTCCTCTGCCAAAAGATGGGAGTCGATGTCTCCTGCACCACCCACATAAAACCTCTTCCGGGTGCTGAAAAATCCTCGGGTCTCAAGAACCGACTCGCGGCGATAGGTCAGGAAGAAACATTGTGCGATTGTGAGTTGGTTCAAAAGGCAGAGGTGGAAGCAGTTTTAAAAGAAGGGAAATTGAAGAATCTCCAGGATATCCTCCATCGAACCCGGCTCGCCAAGGGAACTTGTCAGGGAGCCTTCTGTGTCTATAGACTGCTCGGAGTTTTGCATGATTTAGGAATGGTTAAAGTGGATTCAAATAAGGTTTTGAAAGGGTTTCTCGAGGAGAGGTGGAAGGGAATTCGTCCGGTCCTCTGGGGATCAGCCCTTAAAGAAGAAGAGTTGATCGAAGGAATCTATAAGGGAATTTTCAATCTTTGAGCGCCCCCATAAATGAGGGCGCTACAAAAAATTTTGTAGCGTCGGCATTTACTGCCGACGGCATTAAAAACGATGCACTACGATCTCATCGTCATTGGAATGGGGCTCTCCGGGTTGATGGCTGCCAAAACAGCCGCCGAGATGGGGAAAAAAGTGCTCATCATCGGGAAAGGATTGGGCACTCTATCCATTTTCTCAAATACCATTGACCTTCTTGGAACTATTCCTCCAACAATGAAGATGAAGGATGGACTCTCCCAATGGGTCCATGATCATCCTGAGCACCCTTATGGAAAAGTGGGATTAGAAAAGATTGAGGAGGCTCTTTCATCATTCAACTCTTTCTTTCCGCCACCCTATACTTTTCAATCAAAGAATGATGCAAACAGCCTCGTTCCCACGGGCGCTGGAACATTTCGATTGACTTACCTCATCCCTTCAACCATGATGAAAGGGATTTTTCTTAAAGGAAAAAGAACACTTATTATAGGATTCGAAGGTTATAAGGATTTTTATGCACGTCGTCTGGCTGATTTATTGAACTGCCGGGGAATCACCCTTTCTCTCTCCGAAAATCCCCAAACAGAAATGACCGCAGCAGCCCTTGCAAGGAGGATGGAAAAGCCCTCTCTCAGGGATTTCATTGGTGCTGAAGTCAAAAAAGAAATCAGAGATGAGGAACTCATTGGCTTTCCTGCTGTTTTGGGAGTCAATGATCCTATGGGGGTAAGGAAAGACATTGAGAAGAAGATAGGTGCCTCTATTTTCGAAATCCCTGGTCTTCCACCTTCCATCCCGGGGATGAGAATCTTTAACCGTTTTAAAGCAAAATTAATTCAAAAAGGGGGAAACTTCCTTTCAGGCTACTCCGTATCTAAAGCCATTCCGAGAAAGAATCACTTTGAGAAAATC
>VGSD01000544.1 GCA_016875155.1 Deltaproteobacteria bacterium
ATTCTTCTTCTCGCTTTTTTTGCGTTTTACTACCTCTACCAAGTTTTCTCTCCTTTTTTAGGGCCGATCGTATGGGCCATTCTTTTAGCCATTGCCTTCTACCCTCTCTTTTTAAAATTTCAGCGCCTCTTAAGAAAAAGGAGGGTTCTTGCTGCATTAGCCATGACCCTCTTCACTTTCCTGGTGATCGTTCTTCCAGTAAGTCTTCTGATGATCTCCCTTGCCAATGAAGTGATTGACTTCTATCACCATCTCGATGAGATGATTAAAACAGGCCAGTTGCAATCCTCATTGAGCCGGATGGGGGAGTTGCCACTGCTCAAAGGTGTGATAGAAAGGCTTAAGAGATATGTCGATCTCTCCAGTGTCGATCCGCTTAACTTCTTGCTCAAGAATGTCCAACAGATCAGCGTCTTTCTCTTCAATCAGACATCGAATCTCCTGAAAGGTGTGTCAACGTTTGTTGCCGGTTTCTTCTTCGCCCTGCTCTCCCTCTACTACCTTTTCAAAGATGGAGATCGTCTCCTCGCATGGATCAAAGAGATTGTTCCCCTCCCTGCAAAGGAGAGCGAAATGATCATTGAACGGTTTAAAGCAATGATCTCCGCAACCCTCTATGGGGGGATACTGATTGCCATACTTCAGGGGATCTTAGGAGGAGTCTCTTTCTGGATTCTGGGAATTTCCTCTCCTGTCTTCTGGGGGACAACAATGGCTTTTCTATCCTTCATACCGATGGGGGGAACAGCCCTGATCTGGGGTCCAGCAGCGCTCTTCTTATTTCTTCAGGGAACTTTTTTGAAAGGAATCATTCTTCTGGGATTGGGGATTTTACTGATCGGTATGGTCGACAATCTTCTCCGTCCCTTCCTGGTCAGCACCAAAACCAAAATCCATCCTCTTCTGCTCTTCTTTTCTGTTCTCGGAGGAATTCAGGCTTTCGGGATAATTGGTCTGGTGGGAGGCCCTTTGATCGTCACCCTCTTTCTCACCCTCGTGGAAATCTATATCCAGGGAATTAAAGAATCTGAATAGTCAGATAGTCTTATAGTCTCATCGTCATGTAGTCTAAAACAATATTTCCTATTCGACTATCTGACTAATAGACTAAAGGCTGGGTGCTTCGACGATCTCGACCTTGAATTCTTTGGCCTGAGCGGGCAAATCCTTGAAGACGACTACAAAAGGAATGGCCTTCCCCGAAGGGACGGCCATCTCATTTTCCGCTTTGGGTTGAATGATCATCTCTCCTGAGAAGAAGTCCGATGGCAAGTTTCCCAACTCTCCGCGACCGATGGTTCGGCCACATAGGGTCTCCTTCTCAGCCACTTTCATTCTATTTTGATCAAAGATGATCACTTTGATTTTGATGTATTTCTTTCCTCTTTGGGATTGGTTATCTACCTTGCCCTCAATCATATAAAGGGAAAAATCTCCCACTTTCTCCTCATAACCACTCAGGTCTTTAACGACCAGACCCTCCTTTTCTGTCCCCCAGAGTTTCTCCCAGAGTTGGGTTGCTGTCTTCAAAGGATTCTCTAAATAAGAAGAGAACTTGCCACCTGATCCCATCTCTGTCCACAGGTAGAAAAGGCCAAACACCAGGATGACAATGACAGCCACAAGGGCAAACAGACGGGGAGCTTTTCTTCTCTCCCCTCTTATTTTCCTTTCATCAATAGGGACTTTCTTCGGCCTGGTCTCTTTGACCTCGGGTTCCTTTGACTCTTCCAATTCCGGGAGAGCAAAGGATTCCACCTGTTTTTGAGGGGGTTGATCGGAAAAAAGAAATTTTTCTTCTTCCTCTTCCGCCTTCGCAGGGGGAGCCTCTACCTTCTTTACCTCCTCTTTTTCCTCATCTTCTAAAGAAGGGAGTTCGGTTACTTTCTGATCTTTTACGATCAACTCCTCATGAAACTTAGCAAAAGATTCAAAATTCTCAGCTACCTCTTCTTTCGTCTCCGGAGGCGGGACAACATAGAAGACATGTTTGCACCGGGAACAGCGAACCTTTGCCCCCTTTTCTGAGATTCTGGAATCATCAAGATGATATTTTGTCAAACAGGAGGCGCAAGTGATGATCATGGATGGGGAACCCCCCTTCGAGTGTTTTTTTCAATTATGATGAAAGGGAAAGGAAAAAGCAAGAGGAAAAACGAGGAGAAGATCAGGTTATCAGGAAATCAGGAGACCAGGAAATCAAAATTACAAAATAAATGTATGAAGAGTTACTTTTTATACCCTGATATCCTGATACCCCGATATCCTGATTTCCTTGATGACTAACGTCCTAACCTTTTCTTGAACTCTTCTTTGATCATGGGAAGGAGGGTGAAGAGGTCGCCGACCAAGCCATAGGTTGCAATCTTAAAGATGGGAGCTTCCGGGTCCTTATTGATGGCCACGATGATATCCGAGGTCTTCATGCCTGCCTGGTGTTGAATGGAACCCGAAATCCCGCAGGCAAAATAGATCTTCGGTCTGACCGTCCGGCC
>VGSD01000545.1 GCA_016875155.1 Deltaproteobacteria bacterium
TTTTGTTTAACGGTAATCCAAATTAATAAAGGAGGTTTGTTATGAAAAAGGTAGAAAAAGTCTTAACGATCTTCGGTATGTTTCTATTGTTCAGCTTCCTTGCAGGAGTAGCCTCGGCAGCGGAAATCAAGATTGCCCTTGATTCACCCCCTGACCTCGAAAAAAGTGGCACCTATGTCTGGGCCAAAACATTTGGAGATCATCTTCAGGCCAATGGTCTGAAGGTCAAGGAGTTTCCCAGGGATGCGTTGGGTGCTGAAGAGGAAAAACTTGACCAGGTCAGCCAGGGTCTTCTTGAGATAAGCATGTCCGATCTGGCCAAGGCTGGCCAACTGAATCCAACCATCTTTGGATTCAATCTGCCGTTTATGTTTGATTCCATCCCTCACCTTGATAAGGTCATTGCTAAAACCGATCTTCTGGCAAAGGTCAACGATGGCACTACAAAAAAAGGGGTACGTGTTTTGGCACTGGTGACCGTAGGAGGATTTGGTGGCTTAGCTAACACCAAACGTCTGATCAAAATTCCAGATGACCTGAAGGGGCTGAGGATTCGGGCTATGGACAAATCACAGGCTCTGTATCTTGAAGCTTGGGGAGCAAGCACGGTTGTCGTTCCATGGGCAGAGATCTATAATGCATTACAAACTGGCGTCGCAGACGGCTACCTCAATCCAGCCATTGTGCCCATCCTCTTCAAGCACACGGAGGTGCTGAAACATTATTCTGACATTAAGTTTGGCGCCCCCCTGCGGTTAGCGATCTGCTCTGAAACTTGGTATCAAAACTTAAAACAGAAAGACCGAACCATTGTCAATGACGCAGTGGCCAAGGCCATTACGGCTAACCGAACCTGGCAGGTTAATATTGAGAAGACGGGGCTGGACCAACTTAAAGGCACAGGAATGAAAGTTCATCTATCCACCCCTGAAGAACGATCATTGTTCGCAAAACTGGTGAAGCCTGTGTATTCTAAAGTCGTTACAGAAGAAACTGCCAAGGCTTTTATAGCGGCCTCGGATGCAAACCGTTAGTTCATGACTATGTGGCGATTTATTTTACAAATAAGTTCGATGCTTAATCGCGTGTGCGAGCAAGGGGCGATTGCCTTCTTTGCTATCATGTTGATCCTGGTTGCGGCACAGGTTGTGGCCCGCTATATCCTTCGCACTGTACCTGTATGGACAGAAGAAGCAGCACGCTATTGCATGGTTTGGGGAGGAATGTTAGGGGCGACCGTTGCCTTCCATCGAGATGAAGATCCAAAGCTTTTACAGCCTCCAAAGAATGGGCCACGTCTTTGGTTAGGACTCGCAAGTATTTTAAGGGCCTTAACTGTCGTACTCTTTCTTGGGCCAGTCCTTTACTACAGTGACCGTTTCCTTTTACGCCATTGGCATAGAACAGCGGATGCCATGAACATCTCCACCTTTTGGGTGACCGTGGCTGTCCCTGTTGCAGTGGCTGTGATCTTCTTTCACCTCATTGCTAGGATGGTTGGTTCGGTTGACCGTCAATGAAGAGAGTCTAATCCACCTTGACGTCAATCTCCATTTTGGAAGGAGAAATAATTACATTGGAACCAAAAACATTTGATCTCGTCATCAAGGACGGTTGGATCATTGATGGATCAGGCCATCCGGGATTCCACGGAGATGTAGGGATACGGGGTGATCGGATCGAACTCATCGGACAAGGGATCAGTCTTCCATGCCAGAGAATAATAGATGCAAAAGGGCTAGTGGTCACCCCAGGATTTATTGATACCCATAGCCATGCCGATGCCATTGTCCTGATCGATCCCAACGAAGATAGCAAGATCCAACAAGGGGTCACTACGGAATGTATTGGGAACTGCGGCTTATCTTTGGCTCCTGTGAATAAACAGTATCTTATTCATCTTCAGAGATATGTCGCATCCATACAAGGCGGATTTCTTTTAAGTTGGAACTGGGAGACCATGGGGCAGTACCTGGACCAAATCAAGGCTCCCTCGCGTAACATCGCTGCCTTAATAGGACACGGGGCAGTTCGAATTGCAGTCGTGGGACCTGAAAATCGGAAGCCAACTCCTTACGAAATGGATAAGATGAGAGACCTCGTTTCAGAATCGATGGATGAAGGAGCCTTTGGTTTGTCCTCAGGGCTGATCTATCCTCCGGGGGTTTTTGCCGAAACGGATGAACTCATTGAACTGTGCAAGACAGTGGCGAGAAAGGGAGGACTCTATGCTACCCATATTCGAGGTGAAAGTGATGGTCTTGTGGAAGCAGTAAATGAAGCAATCGAAATCGGGCAGAAAAGTGGTGTCTCGGTTCAGATCTCACATCATAAAGCCGGTGGGAAGAAAAACTGGGGAAAGGTGAAAGAGACACTCGATCGGGTGGAAAAAGCAAAAAGCCAGGGGATCAATATCCATCTGGATGTCTATCCCTATACCGCAGGATCGACGATGCTCGCTTCCATTCTTCCCCCATGGATGCACGATGGAGG
>VGSD01000546.1 GCA_016875155.1 Deltaproteobacteria bacterium
TCTTCTGAAAAGAGAGGGGATCTATGCTGCCCGGGACCGTTTGGGTCGAACCCCTTTGGTGATTGGAGAAAAAAATGGAGAGTATGCGATTGCCACAGAGACCTGTTCTTTTTTGAATTTAGGTTTTCGAATTAAAAAGTATCTCGATCCGGGCGAGGTGATCTTCATTGGGAAGTCGGGGTTGGAAGAAAAAACCCTCGGGAAAAAGAGGAATCAGATCTGCTCCTTCCTGTGGATCTACACAGGTTACCCTGCTTCGAGTTACGAAGGCATCAGCGTGGAACTGGTCAGGGAGCGATGCGGAAGATCGCTGGCCAAAGATGACCATATCAAGGCCGACCTTGTGGCAGGCGTCCCTGATTCGGGGGTAGGCCATGCCATCGGGTATGCAATGGAATCCAGACTTCCCTATCGAAGGCCTCTGGTCAAATATACGCCCGGATATGGAAGAAGCTACACTCCTCCTTCTCAAGAAATTCGTGACCTTGTTGCGACGATGAAACTCATTCCAGTCAAAGAAGTGATCTGTGGAAATCGGATTGTCCTCTGTGAAGACTCCATCGTCAGGGGAACCCAATTAAAGAATTTTACGATTAAAAAACTGAAGGAGTGCGGAGCCAAGGAAGTTCATATTCGACCTGCCTGTCCTCCTCTGATGTTTCCATGCCGGTTCGCCCTATCAACCCGCTCCATTGATGAACTGGCCGCCCGAAAGGCAATCCGGGCGCTTGAGGGAAAAGATATCCAAGACGTCAGGGAATATATTGATCAGGGATCGAAAAAACATAAACGGATGGTGGATTGGATTGCGAAGGAATTGGGGGTGACCACCCTGAAATATCAAAAAATTGAAGATATGGTAAAGGCGATCGGTCTTCCCCGCGAAAAACTCTGCCTCTACTGCTGGGTCGGAGAATATGGAATTTGAATTCGGATTTCGGATTGCGGATTTCGGAGTTTAATTCCGCATTCCGCAATCTGCATTCCGAAATTCTATCATTTCGAAAACCTCACCATATCTCCCGCTTTGATCCCATTCTTAGAAAACCACCCTTGATTCATCTCCAGGGCATAGAGAACCGGCTTTGGCGGAGGATGAGAGGTGAGGGTCAGGGGTTTCATATCGGTGATCTTCACAATCCTGCCTTCTTTGTCGATGAAAGCAATACTGAGGGGAATCAAAGTATTTTTCATCCAGAAACTGTGGTACCCCTCCTCCTCAAAGATAAAAAGCATCCCCTCATCCTTCCCCAGATGCTTTCTGTCCATTAATCCAACAGCCCTCTCTCCCGGGGTTTTCGCCACCTCCACTCGAATCTCTTTCTCTTTGATATAAAGGGGAATTTGGGGAAGGTTTTCGGAATAGACCACAGAGATCGGGAGGAGAAGGAAGAAAAAGAGGATCGTTTTAATCCTTCGGGCCAGAGATATTTTTATCTTTTCCATTCCACTCCCTGCTTTCAAGCTGATCGGCGAGTCTCCGGACCTCGTCCCTGATTTTGCCAGTATTCCATTGGATGAATAACACCCAAAGGGGGAGGAGAAGCCAGATGATCAGGAGGATCCCCAAGAAGACGAGTATGGCAATGCCAAGCCCATAGGGAAGTTCCTTAAAAATCAGGTCAAAAAATGCTTCCATATCCTTTCAATCCCTCCTTCCACTGAGGTCAATTTTCCGTTGTTTATTACCTTTTACCCGCCTACGCAGAATGCCCCATACGGAAGGACGGGGATGAATGCGAAAAGGGCACCCTTCGAAGCTCTGAAGGAGCGTAGTGGGGTATGCTTCGGCGGGTTTCGCCGAAGCTGTGAAGATGCCCCGTGCGTAAGCACGGGAAGCTTCACTAATGAGTCTTCCAGTATTTCCTGCCTACTATCTTCTACTTTCAGCCTACTATTTATGTTGTTCTCCGCCCAACTGCTTTTTCAGTTTTTCATTGATCTTGAGAATCTCGTTCACATCCGAACCGCTCAGTTCCCAGGAATAGTTATCTTTCCCATCCCGTTTCAACCTGATCTTCACCTCAGGAGGAAGGGATTCTTCCTTCTGTATCCTCTCTTTTTCGATGGTCACTTTCGGAACCGGTAAGACTTCGGACTTCCCTTGCGAGGAGGAAGGTTTGCTATCGCAAGCCACCAAACAGATCATTAGGGCATAGGTAATAATAAACAGTTTCATAATCGAATGGCCACTCTTGGCAAAAGTAACTACCCTATCTTTCTTTATCATCCCCAATCATCTCACTTTGTCTCCCCTTTATAACTCCCCCTTCCCCCTCTTATCTTAAGAGGGGGAAGATGGATAGGGGCGTTAGACTAGGAGGTCGTTTCTCTAACAAGCTTATTCCATTTTGATGAGCTGATGGCACCCTTTTAAAAATTCTTCTTTTGATTCGCAATCCTGAGGGAAGGAGTAAGTGGTGAATTGAACCTCCGTTCCCTTCGGGACATATCCTCCCTGGGTCAGCTTCACCTCCACCCTTTCTCCGATT
>VGSD01000547.1 GCA_016875155.1 Deltaproteobacteria bacterium
GAAAGGAGATCCGGAGAGGCTTGATCCTCGATCACCACATCAATATTCTCCATTCTATTTTTTATGGATTTGGGTAACCCCTTCAGGGCTGAAATCACAATCCTTTCAAAGTCTTTTCGGGGCATTTTCATTTTAAACTTCGTAGGGGCAATTCATGAATTGCCCCTACTGCAGACAAACAGATGCACCAAATATTTTTGGTCAGGAATTTAGCAAAAATAATGAAATAGCACAAGTGCCTTTTTTGTTTCGGTTCATCCGGGAACTGAGTGGGTAACCTCCCCTTAGGAGGCTGTGTCGTAATTCCGTTCATGGTTCGAGAGCCTCACCACGAACGGACTATGACATGTTAAAAATCAAACAGATATCCGTTCGACCTGAGTGTGTCGAAGGGCGAATGGCTAATTACGACACAGCCTCTAGGTTAAGGGGAGGTGGGGAGGGGTTACTTTTCGTCACAGTTCGTGGTTGGCCTATGGGTATGGACCATCAGTTTCATGTTGACTGGTTTGGAAAGATTATATAAATTAGAGGCGATGAAAAGGAAAATGTCTTCTCTAATGCCCATCGCTTTAATAGCCCCTTACCCTGAAATGGCAGAACTGGCCAGAGAGATCTGTAAAGATTTTGAAAAACCGATCACCATCGAAGTGGGCGACCTGCAGGAAGGGTTGAAAAAAGGAAAGCTTCTTGTAGAAAAAGGGGGCGAGGTGATCATCAGCCGGGGTGGAACAGCCAAATTATTAAAGGAGCGATTAAGCATTCCCATCGTCGAGATAAAAGTGACGGCCTATGATATACTGGGGGCCCTCCAGAAGATAAAAAACCGTAACCAGAAAATCGGCATTGTCGGATTTGAAAACGTCATCTATGGTTCAGAAAAGCTGGGTGACCTCTTGGATCTAGACCTTACTGTCTTTCATATCCAAAGAGAAGAGCAAGTCCCTGCCGTTTTAGAAGAAGCCCATCAAAATAGAATTGAAATGATCATCGGAGATAAGATCGTCGTCTCCCAGGCCTCAAAATTAGGCCAGCAGTCCATATTAATCGAATCGGGAAGGGAATCTCTTCTGCAGTCCTTTCACGGAGCCTATGAAATTTTGAGCGTCGTCCGTGCGGAGTCCCAAAAGACAAAGCAACATCTGGATACCCTCACCCAATTAAAAGCGGTTTTAAATGCCGTGGACGATCAAATGATCATTCTTGATTCTAATGATCGAATCCAATCCTGCAATCCAGCAGCCTCCCTCACTTTTAAGAAAGGAGAACCTCAATTATTTGGGTCTCCCCTGCATCTCTACCCTACTGATCCACTTAAAGAGATGAAAAAGAAACGGGCGGCCCAGAGAAATTATCTTGGCAATGTCCAGGGGAAACATATCCTGCTCGATTATGTCCCCATTGAAACGGACGGAGAGAGGACAGGAACTCTGATTGTGGGAAGGAGTATTTCCAAACTGCAACAGGCGGAAAGAAAGGTGCGGCATGAACTCCATCTTAAGGGGCATGTGGCCAGATACTCCTTCTCTGACATCATCACGGAAGACGAAACGTTCCGGGCCACAATCAACCGGGCGAAGAGTTTTTCCAGCGCTGACTCCACGGTTCTCATCATTGGAGAGACAGGAACGGGCAAGGAGATGTTTGCCCAGTCCATTCATAATGAGAAATTCGGCCCGGAGAGGCCTTTTGTTGCCATCAACTGTGCAACCCTTCCGGAACCCCTCCTGGAGAGTGAACTCTTCGGTTATGCACCCGGGGCTTTTACAGGGGCACGAAGGGAAGGGAAAAAGGGACTTTTTGAATTAGCTCACGGAGGAACTCTGCTTCTCGATGAAATCAGCGAATTGCCTATCAACCTTCAGAGTCGTCTTTTAAGGGTCATTGAAGAAAGGGAAGTCCAGCCCATTGGAGATGATCGTGTGCTCCCCGTGGATGTCCGGATCATTGCAACAACCAATCGGGACCTGGCGAAAGAGGTGAAAGAAAAAAGATTCAGGGGTGACCTCTTCTATCGGTTAAATGTGCTTCAATTGAATGTCCCTCCGCTCCGAGAGAGGGGAAATGATGGCTATATGCTCTTCAGACATTTTATTCTGAGAATCAATCCAAAGGGGCAGAAAAGATATCTATTCAATAAAGAAGCCATGAAACTGCTGAATAACTATCCATGGCCTGGAAACGTTCGGGAGCTCAGAAATCTGGTAGAACGACTGGCCAATCTTACGGATCAATTTAATCATAACCTCAAAGAGATGGCAAAATGGATTCGGGAAGAATTGAAAAAACCAGACGAAGCCGAAGAAACAAGCCTTGATCTTAAGGGAAAAGATTTAAACCTGAGGGAGTTGGAGCAGGTATGGATCAAGAAGATATGCGAATCCGCTCCTATCAAAAAAACCGAATTGGCCAAGCGCCTCGGCATCAGCAGAACCACTCTCTGGAAAAAAACCAAAATGTCATGAGAGGAAGCCCTTTCGTTTAAACTAAA
>VGSD01000548.1 GCA_016875155.1 Deltaproteobacteria bacterium
AAATTTCAATGTCGCAGGTTTCTCAAAAATATTTTATTTTTTTTCAATCCTTATATCGGAGTTCCAGACTCCCTAAAAAACTGTTGACAAATCTCTTTATTTCTTATATATAAAATTTAAGCCACGAAGGTGAGGCCTCTCTAGAAAAAGGGGGCTACCTGCCTGCCTTAGACAGGAATGCAGGAATGTGGCTTTTTTTATTGATTCAAAATGGAAAAGAAAAAAACAATCGCAGTGATTGATGGACAGGGCGGAGGAATCGGAGGTTTGGTCATTAAGCACCTTCGGGAGGCCTTCGGGGAGAAAATGGAAGTCATTGGCCTGGGCACGAATGCCATGGCCACAGGAGCCATGCTCAAGGCAGGAGCCAATAAAGGAGCGACCGGAGAAAATGCCATTGTTCAGACGGTGAAGAAAGTGGATATGATCGTTGGGGCAACCGCCATCGTTCTTGCCAATTCAATGATGGGGGAATTGACGCCAAAAATGGCGGAAGCTATTTCATCCTCCTCTGCCTTGAAATACCTTATTCCCCTGAAGATGCCGGAAGTGGAAATCATCGGGGCCTCCAAAGAACCCCTGCCCCATCTCGTTGAACAGCTCATCAAACGGATTCAGGAAATCATATAACCCCCACCCTCACCCTCCCCCCTTGAGGGGGAGGGAAGGGAGAGGGGGATGGAGGAACCCATGTGTGAAGCAAATGCGTATCTGTTGAAAGAAGGAAAGGAGGAGCTCATCCTTGAGGACATCTCCGTGCTTCGCCCGGAGAAAGAAGAACTCTACCTTCAGAATATCTTTGGAGAACAGAAAAGGATCAAAGCTCGAATCAGAGAGATGAATCTCCTCGACCACCGGATCGTGTTAGAAGAAATCTAATATTCGAAGTTTCAAAGTTTAATGTGACTAAACTTCTTTTGCTCACTTTAGTCACTTTAGCTCACTCGTAACTTTAGCCACTTTTTAAAAGGCCACGAAGGCCAAACTTTTGCAGAAGCAAAAGAAATTCTTCGTGGCCTTTTATTTTAAGAAAAGGAGGAAGTTATGCACATACCCGACGGATATCTGGGACCCGCGACCTATGGTGGCCTCTGGGCGGTCATGGTGCCCATCTGGGTCTATGCGTCCAGAAAGGTTAAGAAAAGTCTGGAGATTGGCCAGATCCCCCTGCTTGCCATGGCCTCTGTCTTCAGTCTTGTGGCCATGGTTTTCGCCATTCCGCTTCCGGGAGGCACGACAGGACATTTAAACGGCGTATCCCTGGTCGCCATTCTTCTCGGTCCGTGGGCAGCCACCATTGCTGTCTCCGTGGCTCTGGCCATTCAAGCTCTGGTCTTCGGAGAAGGGGGAATCACCGCACTTGGAGCCAACTGTTTTAATATCGCCTTCGTGGGCGCATTCACAGGCTACGGGTTTTATCGATTGATCGCTGGCTTGGGCTTTCCTCCCAAAGCCATCGGGGCAGGGATCGCCTCTTATCTCTCGCTTAACCTGAGCGGTCTGTTGACGGCCGTTGAACTCGGTCTGCAATCGACGATCCATCCTGCGACCCTTTCCTACTTCCCCTTCCCCCTCATGATAGCCGTCCCGGCTATCATGATTCCTCATCTCACGGTCCTTGGTCTCATCGAGGCGACGATCACCGTACTCATCCTTCTCATTATGTTAAGGACTCGACCCGCCTTTCCTGGCCTTTCAAAGAAGCTCGCCTTTCTCTTCGCGGGCCTGTTATTCCTCGCGCCCTCCGCGGTCTTGGCCCATGATTTCTGGATCGAAAAAAAGGGGAACGAATTCATGCTGGTCTTCGGCCATGGAACCCAGAGGCTGGAATTTGAGTCTTCAAAAGTTAGAAAAGCCAAGGCCTTCAGCCAGCAGGGCAAGGAGTTGAAGGTGAACATGGAGAAGAGAGGAAATGGCATGCTCTTGAAAGCGGAGGAGTTCCCCTCCTTATTCTTTGTTGAGATTGACGATGGCTACTGGTCAAAGACCATTTACGGTTGGAAAAACCTCCCGAAAACCAAAGCGAGCAGGGTCGTCGAATCCTTCCGGTCTTTCTATTACTCCAAAGCCATTCTTTCCTGGGGGGAAGCCGTTCAAAACCCCGTGAGCGATGCACGACTCGACATTGTTCCCCTCGAAAACCCTTTTCTATTGAAGGAGGGAGAGACCTTGCCTGTCCGCGTCCATTATCAGGGCAAACCGGTTTCAGGCCTGGAAATCGAAAGCGGAGACCATCAAAAAATGATGGCCACGGATAGGGAAGGGATTGCGAGACTGAAGATATCCAAAGGCCAACAAGTGTTTTCAGTCACTCATAAGGAACCAATCAAAAATGACCTGGATGCGGATTCTTTACGCATCGTATCCTCCCTGATGTTCGAGGTGACAAAATGAAGAAAATGAAAATCGGAAGAGAAGTTTTTCCTGGTAAAGGAAGAATCCTTTTTTTTCAATCTGTCTTCATGTCGGTCTTCTTCTTTCCCCTCTTTG
>VGSD01000549.1 GCA_016875155.1 Deltaproteobacteria bacterium
GATATTGTAGAGGAAGGGGATCATTTAAGTTCATAAATCCGAAATCCGAATATCGAAATCCGAAACAAATCCGAATTTTCAAAATTCAAATGTCCTAAACTTTATTATTTAAAACATTTGATATTTGGTCATTTGAGATTGTTTCGAATTTCGTGCTTCGAATTTCGACATTCTTTGTTGAAATAGCGGTCTGCTTCTTCGGTTATTTCATTTAATCGTCTTTCTACGAAAAGCCTTTTTTCTTCAAGATCGTTGCGGTCTAAATTGCTATCCACATAGATCGGCTCTCCCCAGACGAAGACCCCTTTTGAGAAAGGGTAGGGAAGAAGAAAGCGGTCCCAGGTTTTAAAAATTTTCTTTTTCGAGGCGCTGAAGGCGAGCGGAAGAATGGGATTTCCAGTCCGCCTGGCCAACTCAATCACACCGAACTGGAGGTGGTGCCGCGGCCCCCTGGGTCCATCCGGGACAATGGCCATATCCGATCCATTCTGAATCGTCTTGACCATCTCTTTGAGTGCGGAAGAACCCTCCCTATTGGAGGAGCCATAGATCGGAATGAGGCCGAATCTTTTTAAAGCCCTTCCGATGATGAGGCCATCGCGATGGGGGGAGACGAGAAAGCTCAATTTCTTGCCCCGATATTCGAGAGGCATCATCAAAATCCTGTCATGCCAGAAGGCGCCAATATACGGGATGCCTTTTTCCACGAAGGATTGCTGGACGTGCGGGTTGACCACTTCGAATCGCATGGTCCAACCCAGAATCCGGATGACATGGTAAGCCAGCCATGGACCGAACCAACCCACCAGTTTCTTCTTGAATGTCTTAGGAAGCATCTTTTCTATTTCGGAATTCGGATTGCGGATTTCGGGATTTCATTCCGCATTCGGCAATCCGCAATTGGAACTCAGTAGATTTTTTTCGCCTTTGGAGTTTTCCAGACCCTCATCCCATCATCTCTGAATTGAAGGTCATAGAGGCGGCGGTATTCTCCGTTCAAAGCCATCAACTCTTCATGAGTTCCTTGTTCAATCATCTCTCCATTCGAAAGAACAACGATACGATGAGCATTCCGGATGGTGGAGAGCCTGTGGGCGATGACAAAGACCGTCCGACCTTTCATCAAGGTGTCCATGGCCACCTGAACCTCGGCCTCGGAGTCGGAGTCAAGGGAGGAGGTGGCTTCGTCGAGGATCAGGATGGGAGCATTTTTTAAGATGGCGCGGGCAATGGAGATGCGCTGGCGTTCTCCGCCGGAAAGCTTCACGCCTCCTTCTCCGATCACGGTGTCGTATCCCTGGGGAAACCTCAGGATGAAGTCGTGAGCATTAGATGCTTTTGCGGCTTCCATGATCTCCTGCTCCGATCGCAGAAGACTTCCATAGGCGATGTTGCTTCTCACCGTATCATTGAAGAGGATCGTCTGCTGGGTGACCAGTCCAATCTGTTCCCTCAATGATTTGAGGGTGACTTTTCGAATATCGAAACCATCAATCAGAATCTGGCCCTCGTCCACATCATAGAAGCGGGGCAGGAGATTGACCAGAGAGGTTTTTCCGGCTCCGCTCATTCCGACAATGGCAATGATCTCACCGACCCTGATATGAAGGGATAACGATTTGAGCACCAGCGCTGAATCATATTTGAAGGCGACCTCTTTAAACTCAATTCCTTTTGAAATCAAAGGAAGAGAGATGGCATCCTTCTCCTCTTTCACCTCTGTCACGGTGTCGAGGAGTTCAAAAATCCTTGCTGCCGCAGCCAGGCCTTCCTGCACCTCCAGATTGACCTTGTTCAGATTGCGGACCGGCGCATAGAGCATCAGAAGTGCAGTCATAAAGGAGAAGAAGGTTCCGGGAGTGACCTCTCCACGGACCACACTGTATCCGCCCACCCAGAGGATGATGGCAATTCCAATTCCTCCTAATAATTCCATCAGGGGATGGGAAAGAGCCCTGATCTTGACCCGCTTGAGGAAGATTTTGAAGTATCGTTCATTTTCCTCAGCGAACCTCCGTTTCTCATATTCCTCCATATTGAAGGCTTTAACGATCCGGTTACCGGTGATCGTCTCGTGAAGAAATGTGGTCAGGGAGCCCATCCTCTGGAGACCTTTGCGGCTAAACTTCCGGAGCCTCTTTCCGAATTCTTTGATGGGGATGATGGCAATCGGAAAAACGATGAAAGCAATGATCCCGAGTTTCCAATCCCGGTAGAAGACAACAGCCGTGAGCCCGATGATGGTCACGGCATCTTTAATGAGGCCGGTGATCGCATTGGAGACCGATCCCTGGACGAGATTGACATCATTGGTGATCCGGGAGATGAGGACGCCGGTGGGTGTTCGGGTGAAGAAGGAGAGGGAGAGGTTCTGGAGGTGATCATAAAGCCTCTGCCGGATATCCGCCACCACTCTCAGTCCAACAAAGTTCATCAGATAGGCCTGTCCGTAATCGAAGATCCCCTTCAGGAGGAAGAG
>VGSD01000550.1 GCA_016875155.1 Deltaproteobacteria bacterium
CTCCAGGAGATAAAAGCACTGGACTACATCGTTCTGGGCGAAGGGGAGCTCTCTTTTACAGAGCTTCTAAGAAACTTTTCGGGCGGAGGAGATGGCAGGGGAGTAAAAGGGGTTGCCTACCGGGACAATGGGAAGGTCCTCCGGAACGGAAGGCAGCCGATTATTCCGAACCTGGATTCCCTTCCTCTACCCGCTTACCATCTCATCGATATGGAGAGAGAGGCTTATTACTGGCACGGGATGGGGAGAAGGGCTTTTGGCATCTCCACCAGCCGCGGCTGTGGCGATCACTGCACCTACTGCTCCGAATCAAGATTCTGGGACGGGGTCTGGAGGGGAAGAAGCGGAAAGGCAGTGGTAGAAGAGATATCTCATCTTCATCGTCGATACGGAAAGAGTCTCTTTGTCTTCAATGAGAATACGTTCAATTGGAGCCGGAAAAGGATTGAGGAATTTCTTGATGAACTGGGGAAATCAGAACTTCGCATCCATTTCTGGTTTCAGTCCCGGCTCAAAGACATCCTGCGGGATGAAGACCTCATGCCGGAGATGAAACGACTGGGCCTCTATGAGGTGATGCTCGGCATAGAAAGCATCCATCCGGACGTACTTGATCGGTATGAGAAGCAGCAGTCGCGTGAGATGGCACAGAAAGTGATCGATATTCTGAAGAAGAATGACATCATGGTCATGGCCAATGTTATGTTTGGTGACTGGAATGATTCTGAAGACACCCTGAGGGAGGTTTTCCGGTTTGTAAAAAAGCAGAGCGACTTTCTGATCCTTACGATGACCACGCCTCTGCCTGGAACGAGATATTTTGAGGAAGCAGAACGATTGGGAAGGATCCGGGAAAAGGATTTTGGAAATTATGATTTCATGCATCCCATTATGGATACGAAGTTCTTATCGGCAGGAGAAGTTCAGCATCTCCATCAAGCCTATTTGAAAAGATACTATACTCAACCGAGAATCCTTCTGGGAGGTTTCCTTAACCCGAATCCCTTTAAACGGATGGCTTACCGACTCATCCTCCGTTATGTCTGGGAGAATGCAACGAAGAGGCCCTGGAAGCAACCGAATCTTGTCCCCCTCACCCACCCCTCTCCCCTCAGGGGAGAGGGTGAGGGAGAGGGGAAGGGCTTGAAGAAAGAGGTTGGAGGTTAAAGGCAAAATACTGAAAAACAAGAATTGATTTCAAGGTAAAAATTTGAATCCGCAATCCGAATTCCACAATCCGCATTTAAAGAAGGTTCTCCTCATTTTTCCCCGGGAGAAAGGGATCAAATATTCAAATGATACCCTTTACCCTTTTCCCATGTTAGGTCTGACCCTGCTGGCAGCCCAGTTCCCGAACAATTATGAGGTCAGAATTATCAACGAGGTAATCGAAGAGATCGATTTTGATGCGGATGTGGATCTGGTAGGCATTACTGCTCTGACCTGTGTGGCCCAAAGAGCCTATGAAGTGGCAGATCAATTTCGCCAGAGAGGGGTGAAGGTTATTTTAGGAGGCGTCCACTCCAGCCTTCTGCCAGAGGAGGCAAAGGAACATGCTGACTCTGTCTTCATCGGAGAGGCAGAAGGAATTTTCAGCGAAGTTTTAAAGGACTTTGAGGCGGGAGCGCTCAAGCCATCTTACAGGAGTGAGAAGTGGTCTGACCTGAGGGGATTGTCTTTACCTAGGAGAGATCTTCTGGGTAAGCGTTACAGTCCCCTTTTCAAAGCGATTGAGACCACCCGGGGCTGTCCCCATCAATGCGAGTTCTGTTCTGTGCCCATGATCAATGGAAAACGCTACCGGACAAGGCCGCTTGATGAGGTCGATTGGGAACTTTCCTCCATTCTTCAAAAGAAAGAAGAATATCTCTTTCTTGCCGATGACAATGTAATGGCAAAGGAAGAGTATGCTTTAGCCCTTTTTGAAATTTTCAAACGTCATCAGGTCAGATGGATGGGGTTTGCAACGGTTCAGATTGCAAAGAGGGAAACCCTTCTTAAAAAGGCCCAAGAAAGCGGCTGTGTCTCCCTCTTTATCGGATTTGAATCCCTTCTCCAGGAAAATCTGGACGGAGCTTCGAAACGATTTGTTCATGCGGAAGAATTATCCGAGATGATCCAGATCATTCAGAGACACGGAGTCGGGATCCATGGTTCTTTCATCTTTGGATTTGATGGAGATGACCCAACTGTTTTTAAAAAGACAGTTGACTTTGTCCAGAAAAATAGGATTGAACTTCCCACCTTTTCCATTCTCACTCCTTTCCCCGGCACCCCCCTCCGTAAGCGGTTGGAGGGAGAAGCAAGAATCTTCGACCATGACTGGTCTCATTATGATATGAGTCACGTGGTGTTCAAACCGAAAGGGATGACGGTCCATGAACTTCAGGATGGGTATCTCTGGGCGCAGAAATATACCTGCGCCCCACGATCCATATTGAGACGGCTTCTCTGGGGGCCAAGGAATCACTTTTTTT
>VGSD01000551.1 GCA_016875155.1 Deltaproteobacteria bacterium
CAGTTCAATATTTCCTTAAAGGTGAGGCGGAACGACCTTCCTTGATTCGAGAGGAACATCGAATGGGACATTATTCCGACAGGATTAATTTCGATCAGATGATAAGAGTTTTTAAAGAGATAACTCCAAAATGTTGAAGGAAGGCCTTTATGAGATGGAGTGAACAACTTCTATTTCGAGAACGAGTTCATCAACAATACCCCAACCTCTGGAGTTTAAAGATCGTCAGGAAACGTTTTCCTTTCATCCTGAAATATCTTGAGGACGGAGAGGCGGTTCTCGAAATAGGAGCCTTTAATCGTGAATTGGGAGAACGAATCAAAAAACATCGTCCCCGCATCCAATATAAGAGCATGGATATTGATCCAACCTATTCGCATGATTACGCCTCCCTGGAGGAGATTAAAGAGACATTTGATATGATCCTTCTTTTTGAGGTCATCGAACACCTGAGTCGGGAAAAGGGAAGGGGGCTAGTAAATAAGATATGTGAAATTTTAAAGCCCGGAGGGAAGGTGATCCTGACTACTCCGAACATTTATACTCCGGCCCAATATTGGAAAGACGTTTCTCACGAGACCCCCTACCATTATGAAGAGCTTGGAGGGTTGTTTTTAAGTGAAGGGTTCGACTCGATCGAAATGTATCGGTTGTTCAGCGAACCCTTCCTAAAATATATTTTTAGGGTCTGGTTGTGTTCGCCCCTTTTCCAATTTCTCGGAATCGACTTTACGAAATCGATTCTCATGATGGCCCGAAAAGGTTAGAGGATGAAGGTTGCTTTTCTGATTCATAGCCTGGAGGTTAACAGTTGCCGGTATCGGGTGCTTCAATACCTTCCCTATTTAAAAAAGCATGGGCTGGATGTAACCCTTCATTTCTATCAGAGAACGTGGGTTGATAAGTTAAAATTTTATAATACCCTGGGGGATCATGACATTCTTTATATCCACCGGAAACTCTTCTCTCCCCTGGAGTTCTGGTATATCCGAAATAAGGCAAATAAGATTATCTACGATTTTGATGATGCGTTGATGTACCGGAGTTCGGGTTCGGGTAACCCCCATTCCTTCTCACGGCGGCTGAAATTCGCTTATATGATGAAACGGATTGATTTTGTCATAGCAGGGAACCAGTTTCTGAAATCAGAGACGCTTCGTTACAATCCTCATGTTGAAGTCATTCCAACCTCCATTGATCTATCTCGATATAACCTGAAAGAACGTTTTCATCGGGATGGGCCGATCACCATCGGCTGGCTGGGAAGCAGTAGCACCCTGAAGTATCTCCAGGACCTCTCCCCTGTCTTCGAAGACCTTTTCAAGATATTCCCCAACACCCGACTCAAGATTGTCTGTGATGATTTCTTCGACCTTCCCAATATGCCGGTCATCAAAAAACGATGGTCCTTGGAAGAGGAAGTGGAAGACCTGAAGAGTTTCGATATCGGGGTCATGCCGCTTACCCATGATCTCTGGTCTCAGGGGAAATGCGGACTTAAGATCCTCCAATATTACAGTGTAGGCCTGGCGGTAGTCTGTTCTCCAGTGGGGGTCAATAAGGATATCGTCAAGGACAGGGAGAATGGTTTCTGGGCGCAGAATCAGGATGAGTGGAAATATGGTCTTGCGGAATTGATAAAGAATGAGGCCAGCAGGAGAACACTAGGGGATAAAGGGAGGACAACAGTAGAGGGATCTTACTCTCTTGAGGTGAATGCGCCGCGTCTTCTCGATATTCTCAGGAAAGCCGTTGAGAAGGAGGAAAAGCGGAATTGAAGTGGCTTCTCTTTAAAATGGCCTTTTTTTATCCGAGAATCTATGCTTTTTTATGTTATCATCGGAAACGAAAGAAAAGAGGAGAGTTTGAAGATAAAATTCTTTTTTTCTATCCCGAAGAAAAAGACCCCCGCCGAATTAAAAAGATTGTAAAGGGCATCTTTGAATTGAGGGGGGTCCGGAAGGTCATGAGGTATTTGATCCCACGGATGGACGATCATTATATCAAACAGTTTGTCGAAGTGGAAGGCCTGGGGCACTTTAACCAGGCATTAAAAGAGAAGAAGGGTGTTCTCCTCATGGCAGGGCATATCGGGGTTCCCCACCTTGCCTTTAATGCCTTAAGGGCCATGGGATATGAGACGACCCTTCTCAGCGGAGTGACGCCCAAAACACCGAGGCACCCCAGGTTCCGGTATTACGACACTCCGGACAAAACTATTTTTACTCATGACTTATCGCTTTCAGAAGTTTACAAAAAGAGGATCTTGGAAACACTTCACTCCGGTAAGATGATTTACTATGATGCAGATGCGGGGGAAGGGAGAAAAAAAGAAAGAGTCCTGTTTTTGGGAAGAGAGATGAATTTTCCAACCGGGATGCTCCACCTCGCCCATCAAGCGAATGCGAGAATTATTCCATTTATCCATCTCTATCGGAGAGGGAAGACCAAATTGATCTTTAA
>VGSD01000552.1 GCA_016875155.1 Deltaproteobacteria bacterium
TTCCTGCTCGGCCCGCTTTCGTTGAATGAGTGAACCCAATTGAGCGGCCACTGACGAAATGATCTCGAGTAGTCGCGCATCCTCTTTCTGAGGTTCAAATTCAAAGAAGACCATCACAGCAACCACTTCGTCGTCGATAAGAACAGGAATAGCGATTGCACTATGTATCCCAACTTCTTTGGCTATCGCCGCTCTTAAAAAACTCGGGTCCAAAGAAACATCCCTGATCCATTCCGGTTTCTTCGAAACCCAGACCCTTCCGGGAAGTCCACTCCCGGGTGGAAATGTCATCTTTTCACATTCCTGCCTGAATTTTTCCAGACCTTCTACCCTGCTATACCATGCCGGACTACATTCAAGGCTTGTGCCATCGGAATTCGGAACCCATACCTCTCCCATCTCCCATCCCGTAGCTTCACACACCTTCTGGAGCACAATTTTCAGCGCAGAATGAAGATCCCCTGCCTCGCTGAGGGCAAATGCAATGGTTTGGAGAAGCCGGACTTCTTCCTCCGCACGTTTGCGCTCGGTGATGTCACGGGTGACCCCAATGACACCTATAGGACTACCATCGGGGTCACGCAAAAAAGTGATCGTGCTCTCTGTCCATATGGTAGAGCCATTCTTACATTTTACCTCAAGCTCCAATGTCCGGAATCTGGGCAAATCCCTGTCCTTTTTCTTCTCGATTTCCATATCCTCCGGAAGATTCTTCAATGCAACTTCCAGGGAAGCGGAAGTCAGGACTTCTTCAAACCCTTGTGCCATTGCTTCTTCAACACTATAGCCTCGAATGCGGGTGACGGAAGGACTGGTATAGGTAAATCGAAGATTCATATCCGTTGTCCAGATAATATCGGTCGCATTCTCTGCGAGGAGACGGTAACGCTCTTCGCTCTCCCTGAGCGCCTGCTCCGCAAGTTTCCGCTCGGTGACATCCCAAACGGTTGATATCATCAATGATTTAGCCGGGATAGGAATATTCCTCGCGGATATGAAAGAGGTTTCTTCCCCTTTTCGAGTAATCGGAATATCTTCCCAATACATTCTTGTCGGGTCTCCGCTGACACAATCGTCCAATACCCTTTTCTTAATCTCTTCTCTGAATTTCGGATCTTCATATACGGCGTTCCAAAATACATCCGGCTCTGCAAGAATCTCTCTCGTCGTGCGATAAAACTTGGGGAAGTTGTCGTTCATGTATGCGAAATCTACGGTGGGATCGACCGAATTCACAGCAATTCCCAAAGGAAGATTATCCAGGACCAACCTGATATAGGCGTCGTTTTCCCGCAAAGCCTCTTCCGCTCGATCGCGTTCCTTTTCCCGAAGTTCAAGGGACTCAGTCATCCGATCAAAAGAATGGGCTAACTGGCCAATCTCTCCGTGTTTATAAGATAGTTCCGACCGAACAGTGAGGTCTCCCTGGGCCAATCGGTTGGTAACCCTTAATAAACGATTTACCGGTTGCAAAACGAAAACCCCCCCGATAAACCAGGCTGCCCCAAGGGCTAATATTCCTATTAGACCCAAGAAAATAAGGTTGCGAGCCATCGCCCGGTTAACTTCAGCAAAGGCAGCTTTTTTAGGGATACCCACACTCACATGGACAGATTCAACCCCTTTCCCAAGGGAGGTAAAACCAAAAAGACGGGACACTCCATCCAGACCTGCTGTTTCTTCCACGCCTTCTTTTTTTGATAAAATGGTTTTAACGATGGATGCCTCGGGCATTGATTTGCCGACATACTTTTCCGGCTCAAGATGACGAATTAAGATGGTTCCATTACTGTCAACTAAAGAAACGCTGCTCCCCTCAGGAAGATCGTTTTCATTCAGATACCGATTCATCCACCCCAAATCCAATGCAGCAGTAAGGACGGTCTTTAAATGCCCTGTTTTGTCCAATACCGGATAAGCCAGGACAATGACAGGCTTCCCGGTAATTCTGCCGATCAGATATTCACCGATTACAAAGTCTTTGGCCTTGACAACCCTCCTAAAAAAAGGGCGATCGCCAAGGTTGACCGGTTTGTCAAGAGAATAGGAGCTGGCAAAGACTTCGCCATTCGGTTTCACGGCATTAAAACTGGCATAACCTTGAGTTTCTTTAAAAAGATCGAAAAGAATCTTTGTCGATTCGCTCGCATTCTCTTCACAGATTTGAGGTATTTGGGAAAGGGTAAAAAGAATTTTACGGGCGTTTTCGACGAGTTGTTCATGGTCTCTGGAAATTTGTTTTGCAAGATCCAATGTTTTATCAAAGGCATCAACCCGGGCATGATTTCGCCGTTCAATCCCTGAATATATTGTAATGATCAATGCCGGAATGATGGAAATCAGGACAAGTAAAATTAATCTCAAACGTAAACCGGAAAACAAAGGCCATTTCATATTGAATTCTCCTGAATGACGTTATAAAAAGATCCCAACGATGACTGGATCGATTTGTTTATTCTTCAC
>VGSD01000553.1 GCA_016875155.1 Deltaproteobacteria bacterium
GTATGGGAATATTCTGATGACCACACCCACTCCTTCCTTTGCACCGGAAACGAAGCAGTCATAGACTCTCACTCTCTTGATGCATCCGTACAAAATGGTAAGGAGAATAAAGAGAGGGATGATGAGTTGGGAAATCAAACTGATGGTCTTCATTTGAAAAACCTCCTGACCGCAAAAAGGAGGCCGAGGGCGAAAACGGCCGAGAGGAACGTCGCCAGAAGAGTTGGCAGGACAATGGACGATGGGTCTTTAGATCCGTAATCCGCAAGAATGCCGATCACCGTAAAAGAGATCAGTTGAATACTGGCAGTATTGATCACAATAAAAACCATCATCTCAAAGGTGATAGTTTCGCCATCCGGATTCAAAGTTTTAAGATCCTGCATAGCTTTAATCCCGAGAGGAGTGGCGGCATTCCCAAGCCCGAAGAGGTTGGCCAGAAGGTTGAGTGTGATGGAAGTGATCGCAGGGTGTTCTCCGGGAATATTTTTAAATAACCGCCTCACGAAGTATTGGAAAAAGTTAGAGAGGCGGTGGATCAATCCTGAGTCTTCGATGATTTTTGTGATCCCCAGCCAGAGGGAGACAATGCCCAGCAGAAAGAGGCTTACCTCAACGGCTGATTTCGCTCCCTCAAAAATGGACTTTGTAAATTCACCCAGCCTGCCGTTGAGGAAGGAGAAGAGGATGCTTATGACGATGAGTAACACCCAAATCGTATTCATAAAAGGGTAAGCGTCTTTTTGATGGTGTTCAGTTCCACCCGGGCGCCGACAGGCAGAGTGAGTTTGTTTTTGACATGTCCGATGTAGGGGCAGTTGACCAACGGGAAATCGATCTTCATCTGGCTGGATAGGATGTCGTAAACATCTCGATTCTTAACCCTTCTGAAATTGCCAAGGATGAGCCCTTTCACTTTTTTAAGTTTTCCAGCAAGGATCCACTGGGTGAGATACCGGTCTACCTCATACAGTTTTTCGTTCACTTCTTCGAAAAATAAAATTGCCCCATCCGTGTTGATTTCCCATTCCGTACCCAGAAGGGCAGTGAGGGTGATCAGGTTTCCACCTTTCAGGCGGCCTCGGGCTTTTCCGGACCGATAAACGTTCACAGGCGCTCCTTGGAGGAGATTTCTGTTAGGAAATCCATTCACGGCATTTAAGAAAGATCGAATTGTAAAAATTTTAGGAGGAGAAAAATTTAGAATCATGGGAGAGTGAAGGGTGGTCAAACCGGTTCGCTCTGAGATGACATTGAGCAAGGCGCTAAGATCGCTGAACCCGGCCAAGACCTTAGGATGGTTACGGATGAGGTTGAAATCGAGGCGGGGGAGAAGTTTCATGGAGCCATATCCGCCCCGATGGGCAAGGATCATGTCCGCTTCTTTATTCAGAAAGGCGTTATGGAGTTGCGATGTTTTCCGGCGAGTAGAAGGAAGTTTGGTGACGGGCTTCTTATTCAGAATTTTGAACCCAAGTTTTTCAAGAATCTTTATGCCTTCTCTAAACTCTCTTTTCTTTTTGATCAGGTAACTGGGTGTTATCGTATAGATGGCCTTCAAGCAAACCTCCAGGTCATTTTTCTTCGCATTCGATCAGAAGACGGAATCAATGATGTTTCCAATTTATTATGATTGCCGGGCGCCGTCAACAAAAAAAATGGGAAGACGGAATTGTTTTTCCGCTTCCCATGTTTTTCTTCTCATCAAGTCTGCGTTCTCACACTACTAAAAATGTGTTCACCGGTTAGTTCTTTGTTGCGAAAAGCGATTCGTAAGCTTTTACGCCTTTTTCGTAACCTGCTTTATCCTTACCCCATTCGGTATGGCATCCATTGCATGAGTTGGGAACCACATTTTTGGGATCTTTTTCAAACATCTCCAGGCTGACCCGGGGTTTGATAATTCCAAAGTCGTGGTTGTGGATATCGCCCGCTTCTGCCGATGCAGCTGTTTTTACCAGGTGGCAAGAGGAACACCGGCTGGTTCCCTTGGTCTCCGGCGCATAGTTGTGTTTAGTATGGATCCGGATCGCCCAGGGATTGGCAAATTTCTTATTTTTGCCATGGCAGGAGAGGCAGAGGTTGTTGTTGTGATCTGCTTTGGTCAATTGCGAGCGACTGGGGCCTCCATGGGGATTATGACAGTCGAAACAGAGAACCTTTGCGTAAAAGTGACCGCTTTTTTTGAAATCAATCCATTGCTGGTGATGGGACTTGGAATGGGCCTGAGGGTCTCCCCAGATTCCTGGTTTAAGTTGATAATAGTTGGCCAAGGGTTCTCCGAGTTTATAGGGTTTATTGTCCTTGTCATTCCAGGGATACTCAAACGTTCCGTTCGGAACACTGACCCCTCGAGTATGGCATTGACCGCATACCTCCAGCCCCCGCTCATATTCTAATTTCCTTGGATTGATGATTTTCCCTTTGGTCTTAGGTGATTTGACATGCTCGGAG
>VGSD01000554.1 GCA_016875155.1 Deltaproteobacteria bacterium
CCTCTCACACTTTCAACCTCCTCGATGCCCGGGGTGCGATCAGCGTCACCGAAAGGATGGGTTATATCCTAAGAGTGAGGACGCTCGCGAGGTTATGCGCTGAAGGGTATCTGAAACAAAGAGAAGAGATGGGGTTTCCGCTGTTGAAATAAAGTTCGGAGTTCGGGGTTCGGAGTTCGGAGTAGCGTCGGCATTTACTGCCGACGGAAGGCGTCGCCTCCATTAAATGGAGGCGCTACATTTTTAGCCAAGGACCTATAATAGATGAAAGAGCTTCTTTTAGAAATTGGGACAGAGGAGATACCGGCGGGATTTGTTCCGCAGGCTCTATCCGATCTGAAAGAACTTGCACAAAAGGAGTTTGAAACAAACCGGATCGATTTCGAGGGAATCCGAACCCTGGGAACGCCCAGGCGGATCGTCCTTGTTATTGAATCGGTTTCAGAAAGACAGAGAGACGAAGAGATCCGTAAGATTGGGCCTTCCAGGGCAACTGCCTTCGATTCGAGTGGCCAACCCACAAAGGCAGCCATCGGTTTTGCAAAAGGTCAATCAGTTCCTGTGGAATCCCTCGAGGTGATTCAAACCGAAAAAGGGGAGTATCTCTGTGCTATAAAGAAGGAGCCCGGTAAAGCCACACTCGAAATCCTTCCAACCTTGCTTCCTAAGATCATTCTTTCCATTCCATTTCAGAAGTCAATGCGATGGGCAGAAAATCCCATCCGGTTCGCCCGACCCATTCACTGGATCGTCAGCCTCTTCGGGGGTGAAGTCATCCCCTTTGAAATGGGGGATGTCCGAAGTGGAAATGTCACGTATGGCCATCGGTTCATGCATCCTGATCCAATTGTGGTGAAGGATTTTAAAACCTATTTAAAGAAGATGAGTCAAGCCTCGGTCATTGTTGATCCTGCCGAGAGGAAAAAAAGAATAGAAGAGGGGATGATCAAGGAAGGTGCCAGGGTTTCAGGGAAAGTGTTAAAGGACGAGGAACTCCTCAACGAAGTCAACTTTCTGGTTGAATATCCTCTTCCCCTCTGCGGAAGTTTCGATGAGAAATTCCTTCGGTTGCCACGGGAGGTAGTCATCCATTCGATGAAGGAGCATCAGAGGTACTTCCCTCTGATGGACGACCATGGGAAGTTGCTTCCCCATTTCATCTTCATCAGCAATATTTCACCGAAAGATGAGAAGATGGTGGTGAAAGGGAATGAGCGCGTCCTCAAGGCGAGGCTTTCTGATGCGGGCTTCTTCTTCGAAGATGACCAGAAGATCCCGCTGGAGAAGAGGGTTGAAGAGTTGAAGAAGGTGGTCTTTCAGGCAAAACTCGGGACATCCTATGAGAAGGTGATGCGATTTAGAAACCTCGCTTCGTTTATTGTAGAACGCATCAATCCGGGACTCCGGCCAGTGGTAGAGAGGGCGGCCCTTCTGTGCAAGGCTGATCTGGTCACTGGAATGGTTGGGGAGTTTCCAAAACTGCAGGGGAGTGTTGGAAAGGAGTATGCTCGGCTCTCCGGTGAAAAGCCTGAGGTTTATGAGGCGATTTACGAGCACTATTTGCCTGGCTTTTCAGGAGACCGGTTGCCATCAAACCCTGTCGGAGATATCGTGAGCATTGCCGACAAGATGGACACGATCGTGGGGTGCTTTGGGGTGGGCCTTCTTCCAACTGGAACGGCTGACCCCTTTGGATTGAGGCGTCAGGCACTCGGGATTATTCGGATCATTCTCGAAAAGGAATATTCTCTCTCGCTGGCCGAGTTGATTGAAAAGAGCGGCGAGCAGTTGAAAGATAAGATGGATAGACCTTTCCCTGGAGTGAAGTCGGAGATTCTCGACTTCTTCCGGATTCGTTACCAAAATTTTCTGCAGGACAAGGGATATCCTTTTGATGTGATTGATGCGGTCCTTTCAACCTCGTTAGATCAATTGGTGGACATCCAGCGCCGGATTGACGCCTTGAGGGAAGCGAAAGAATGGAAGGACTTCGAATCGATTGTGATCGGGTTCAAAAGGGCAATGAATATTCTAAAGGGAACACCTTCGAAGAAAGATTTGACGCCTTCGCTCTTTTCAGAGGCGGCAGAGAAGAATCTTTTTCAAACCTTTCTCAAGGCCAAAGGAAACATAGATCAGCAGCTCGAAAAAAGGGATTACCACTCTGCACTCCTTGAAATGACCCGAATGAAAGGACCAATTGACGAATTCTTCGACAAGGTTATGGTCATGGTCGAGGATGAGGCTATCCGCAACAACCGCCTTGCCCTGCTCGATGGCATCGGCCAGCTCTTCCTCAGATTCGCCGACTTCTCCAAACTCACCTGATTAATCCAGTTATCTTGATAAAAACTTAATGGGGCCAAATCTTCATATTTGACTTTGCTTTTAAGTTATTTCAAGACGGACCGAATAGATTCCTTCCTCCAACCATCTTTTTCGAGAATA
>VGSD01000555.1 GCA_016875155.1 Deltaproteobacteria bacterium
TCAAGCGAAACAGAAGGATCTCCCGTTTCCATCTTGGCTACCCTCGACTGACTGGACTTCAGGAGGCGAGCAAGTTGCTCTTGGGTCAGGCTCTTATCCCTTCGCCGTTCTTGGAGATTTTTACTTAACGAGAGTTTCATCTCAATATAGGCAGATTCTTCGGGTGAAAGCTGCAGAAATTCCTCAACTGTCCCTACCTTCCATCCTTTTGTTTCAAGTCGTTTCTTCTTTGTACCCTTCATACGTTTCCTCCTGCGGAGGCATCATAGAGTCGAATCCTCCGCTTACAGTTCCCAATGACATCTCTGGGCGTCTTTTTTGTCTTTTTCTCAAATACTTCCAAAATCACGATAGCATCATGATCGAGTCGGTACACGATACGCCACGTCTTGTCTTGGTCATCGATACGGAGTTCGTGACATCTCGAGCCAATCAATGGCATTGGTCGTGAATGAGGCATTGAGAGCAACTCCCCCATTTGCAGCTTGCGCAGCAAAAAACCTGATTCAATCCTGACCGCACTTGACATCGGCGGAGTCTTAATCTCGCCACTTAGCCAGACTAACGGTTTGTCTTTTCTCTTCATTCAATCTAAGCATATGTCATTTCTGACATAATGTCAACAGTTGGTTTAAGTGTTGATTATTGAGAGATTATCAGGCTTGCGATATTGCGAATTGTGAGCAGAGGTTAATAACAGAGGTTTAAATCCATTCAAAACTTAGGATCGATTTCTTAGAAATATGGAAATGGGTTAGATTAAAAAAAACCCGGGTTACTGTAACCTAAATTGAGCGATATATTTTAAATTTCATTGTAGCGCAACCCTTTAGGGTTGCTTCTCATGCCTACCTGTGGTAGGCAAGCAAGGCTAAAGCCTTGCGCTACAAATCACCCTCTGGGTGATTTTAAACCTGATCTGAAGCCTGTTGCTAAAGAGGTTTTCAAAAAAGAATCGCTCAATTTAGGTGTAAGATATGCTTCGGTTATAACCTTCATCTATAAGATAACTAAGAGAGTGTGGGGGAACTATTGGCGGCCGGCTCCGCATCCATGATGCCTTCTTTCCAAAATTCCTAAACCGCACAAAGCGGCTACTGCCGCCATCCCAGCCAGAAGGAGGAAGGCCAGTTGGTAACTTCCGGTTTCATCAAAGATGACTCCACCAATATAGGCCCAGAATCCCCCGCCCAAGAAATGGACGGTGTTCACAAAACCAGTAAGAACACCGATGGATCTCACCCCGTAAAGTTTTCCAATCAGTATGGGAGCCAGAGGCGCGGTGATCAGATGGGTGAAACCAAAGAGCAAGGCAAATAGATAAAGGGAAGGGACTGTCTTAAACTGAAGCACCATTAGGAAAAGAAAGAAACGGAGTGCGAACGTCAGGACAAGCGGGATTTTATTGCCGATCCGGTCAGCCGCAGGCCCTGCCACCAGAATCCCCGCAAGGCTCATCAACCCATACCAGCCCAACATATTTCCTGCTGTCTGCGGCGAGACGCCATAATCCGTTGTTAGGGGGATCAGGTGGGTGGTGGCAAAATAATCGCCCCCGCCGCAGATGAACATGATCACCACAAAGAGCCAGTAGGAACGGGTCTTCATTGCCTGCTTCAAACCGAAATCCTCATCGCTTCCTGAGGAGAGAGGGTTCCCCTTTATTTCCGTTTTTCCGATCTTCTCACCTTCCTGTCCGAAAGGCTTCAGTCCAAGGTGGTGGGGATCTCCCCTGATCACAAAGAAAGCGATTAAGATATTTACCATCAGGATGATGATCCCACTGGAGAGGTATAACGCCCTCCATCCATAACTCAATGTGAAGAGACTGAAGAGCGGCACGAGCGCAAAATGGCCGAGCGAATTTCCAGACAGGGCCAGGCTGATGGCCAGCCCGCGCTTTTTTTCGAACCACTTGCTCGTGACCGTGGCAATGAAGGGAACAGCGGTGCCCGCTATCCCAATGGCTGCTAACACTCCGTAAGACAGTAAGAATTGGCCGATGGATTGGATGGTTGACGTCAACGCAAATCCGGCAGCAACAAATAGGGTGGAGACGATGATCACCCATTTAGGGCCATAGCGGTCGTAGAGTCTCCCGGTAACGATGAGGGTGAGGGCAAAAACGACCATGTTCACGAAGAAGACGAGGGAGACTAACCCTCGACTCCATCCGAATTCTTCGATCATGGGTTTGAACATGACCCCGAAGGCATACCGGGCGCCGGCGTTGAAAAAGAGAATGATGAATGCGGCAACGACGATATACCACCCGTAGAATAGACGATCGTTTTCTAAGAACCTCTTCATCTTTTCAACCTTCCCTCCGCATTATGAGATTCGTCAGAAAGCAACTCCATTCTACCTCTGCTTGCCGTTTTTACTATTCATCAATATGGGTGAAAGAAGGATAATACGTTGAAAAAGGATTCTCAAGAAGG
>VGSD01000556.1 GCA_016875155.1 Deltaproteobacteria bacterium
GAGCTCATCGGGTGAGCAGATTTCAGGACATGCATATCCTTGGTTTTCGACAATTTGCCTAATCTTTTTCCTGGTGAAAGTGTTGTTTAGATGGCCAATATTCCATGTGATAATCACTTCGATACCATTCACCGCAGCCACAGCAATGTGAAGGGCATCCTCTGGAAACTCCTCTGGCATTCCTTTATTCGAAATAATCTTTTCGGCGAGTGTTCTCGCCTCGTCGTCAATGTCGAGCATCGGGAATGGCTGATCGCAGCGAGTCTAATACCGGCCTGGTCCGGATCGCCCTTCCGTGCCTCCTCGTACACGAGTACCGAAATGTATGTTTCATATTTGGCAGAAAGCATTGGCCAAAGTTCTCGGGTTGCTTCCTGATGACCAGCGACCATGATGTCTCTGCTTGGTCTGGCAGTCAAATAACTTACCACAGTTGTTTCGACATATACTCGTTTCTTCATGACAAGATAATATAATGCCCTGAATTTTCCTCCATATGGGTTTGCATCATTCTACCTTAACAATCTATACCATCCATAATATACCATATTTCAATGATGATTTGAATGATTTTATTGGGTGGTCACCATTAGAAAAACGACGGCAGGATGGGGGCCAGGCCCCGATGGCCTGAATATTTAATACCCGCCTTCCATGGTTTGGGCTACGACGTGGGATGTGGGCATGAAGGCCAATGAAATACACAAAATAATTCCGAAGACAACAAATTGAACTCTTTTTAGCATTGCAATTGTTCCCCTTTATGAATGGATTTTTAATAAAAGCGAGTAGGTAACTCCCCCCACCCCCCTCTTAACATAAGAGGGGGAAGTAAATCCCTCCCTTAAGATAAGTCGATTAGACTCGACCACGGGAGGGGAGTATGTTCCTCCCCTTAAAATAATCCAAAATAGGGAAGAGTCCCTCATTTTCCGTGGCCTAATAAAATCCCTTCATTTCCGGGTGAGCGTCACTTTGTGTTTTACACCATCATCGATTATTATTTCGTTTCCATCATCACTAATTTGCCCTTTGCAAACTTGAGGGCCTGCCCTTGCTATTATTTCAACTTTTTTAAAACCACCCTTATCGAGCTCAGCCTTTATTGATTCCCACCCCTTCGGATACCACGGATCATCCATCATCTTAATACCAACCAAAAAACCTGCTGTTTGTATTATCTTTATGATATTCTTATAAGAACCATACTCTTTCCATTCTCCATAGTTTTCAGTTAATGCATCCCATTCCCCATTCAAGTCCCAAACCACTTCACCATTGGGGAGTGTCATGGTCTTCTTTGACCCTTTCTCTGCCGTCTGGGCATAGGGAGCGGAACCCTTTGGTTGGACAGTTTGAGCTTGGGAGTGCGACAACAGCCACGGCACAAGATCAGGTTCGGTATACGCCCTCTCCCATGCATTGTGTGCCACTCCTTCATACTCGTTGTATTTCACATTGGCCCCTAATGCCTTCAGCACTTGAAACATCTTTCGTGACTCGTCAGGAGAAACGATGGTATCTACGGACCCATGGAAGATCCAGACAGGAACCTTTGATATCTGGGATGCGACATTCGTGTATGGATCTGGGGATTGGGCAAGAGGATTCATTTTTAAAAGACGGGCCTTGCGCTCTGCTGGCATATCAGGTCGCGAAAACGCGACAAACCCGCAGATCGGAACGATCGCCGCAAATTTATCTGGGCCTTGCGTTGCAAGATACCATGTCCCGTGGCCTCCCATGGAGATACCGGTGAGGTACAACCTTTTAGGGTCGCCGTTGAATTCCTCGACCGTTTTGTCCAATATCTTGAGTGCCAGGGTTGCCATCTCACCTGTCCAGATCTGGTCGCGCCTGGCCTGAGGGAAGACAACAATGAATGGAAACCGTTCCCGATCCTGTCGGATATAGGAACCCAGACCAATTTGAGTTTGCTTGAGACCATCCTCCCCCCCTTCCGCAATGCTGTGCAGGAAGAGGATCACGGGGTGGATTTTGCCCGGGTCGTAGTTGATCGGCACATATACCTGGTAGCGATAGTTAACGCCGCCGACTGTAATTTCGCGATCAAGAAAACCGGTCTCAATCCGCTGTGCCGAGGCTGCATTAAGCGAGAGACCGAGAAGAAATATAATCAAGGGAACCGTTTTGTTCCAAATCATCGTGCGCTTCATCATGACACCTCCTTGTGGGATCAAATTGGTTTTTGACAACGGAAGCTCGGTTTACCCCGTTAGAAAGTTTGAAACTTTCTAACGGGGTAAACCCTTTGATTCCACTTCCTATCTGGGAGGCAGGGTATAGGTTCCAGTAAAAATATAGTATGTAAAGCCTTTGCCTTTATAATCGTCATCAAACTGAGGCTCCTTGCCGGTGAAAGTTCCATTTCCTTTGACCCCTTTAAACCTACCGCTCCCTTCAACATATTCAG
>VGSD01000557.1 GCA_016875155.1 Deltaproteobacteria bacterium
GCCTAATGTATAAACGCCGGCATGGGCGACATGGAGGATTCGGAGGATGCCATAGACCATGGTCAGCCCGAGGGAGATAAGGGCATAAACGCTTCCCATGGCAATTCCATTGGCAAGTTGTTGAATGAGCATAAGTAAGGCTATTAGTGATCAGTAACCAGTTAGCAGTTATCAGTAAAATCGGTTTTTTCTTTAGCAAGCAATCACTGATTACTGATTACTGATCACTGGTTATTTACTGTTTAAGAGGCGGAGTAATCACCTCCGGATTGTCGATCACGGCAAGCCTGCGGAACTTGCCTCCTCTGACCACTTGTATCTGAACAGGTTTGATGACTTCGCCCTGAACAAAGCGGCTGATCTTGCCTGTCAAACCATTGTAATCCTTTGTCTCAAGCAGAGCCTTCTGGATTGCCTTTGGGTCGGTCCCTGATTTTTTAATGGCATCGACGAGAATCATAAAGGCGTCATAGCTGGAGGCTCCGACCATATCCGCATCCTCGTTATAGGCCTTCCGGTAATTGGTCAGAAAATTCTGGACTACGGGTCTGGGGTCATCCCGGTCGAGGTTCGTCGCAATGATCACGCCCTCGGCCGCCGGGCCTGCAATCTCAAGGAACTTCGGAGAGTCGAAACCTTCTTCTCCAAGAATCTGCGTGGTGATCCCTAACTCTTTGGACTGACGGACAATGGAAGCCCCCTCATTGTAATATCCCGCGGCAAAGATCAGATCGGGATTTCCTTCTTTGATTCGGGTGAGGAAGGGGCGGAAATCTTTCTCCCCCGGAAACTTATACATCTGTTTGGTCAGGATCTGGGACCCCAGCTTCTCCGCCCTTTCGGCGAAGCCTGCCGTAATGGCTCTCCCGAAGTCATTATCCATAGAAATGATCGAGATCCGTTTGGCTTTTAGATTCTTGACGGCAAACTCGGCCGCTGCGGCTCCCTCAACCTCCCCGAGATAACCATTCCGGAAGATAAAATCGTTCGGCTTCTTCTCCTTGGGATCCCAGGTCACATCGGGATGGACCGCGTATCCGGCGACCATGGGCATTCCGGCTTTCTGGAAAATAGGAGCCGTCACACGGGTGGGACCGCTGTAGGATCCGCTGACCACACCGGCCACCTTATCCCTTTCAAGCAGTTTATTGGCGATGGCAACGGCCTCCTGCGGATTGAGACGGTCATCATAGATGATCAGTTCCACTTTCTTTCCTTTGATCCCCCCTGCATCATTCACCTCTTTCAACGCCAGTTCAACGGCATGCTTGGCGCTCATGCCATCCGCTGCCGCCGGCCCGGTGATGGGTGCAAAGAATCCGATTTTGACCGTATCCTGAGCCTGACCGACACCTGCCAAGAAAAACATCAAAAAAGCTGAAAACCCTAAAAAAATGAACCTTTTCATATGAAAACCCTCCTTTCTCTGAATTGAATAACGATTGACTCATCATGAGAACCTCTCACGGGTTGTTGAACCTCCTTCTCGAAAAAAGGGAGCTTCTTATTCGATCGGGACAAATTCAGCATAAAATCTGTACTTATCAGAACGATAGATATATTTCACCCAGGTCACCGGAACCTCCCCGGTGAATGTGGTTCGACACAGCAAAAACCCCGGTTCGCCTGGCTCGGTTCCTAACAGTGTGGCTTCATCTCCATTCATCTTGACCGCTTCTAAATATTGGTTCACTTTCGTTAAGGGAAGGTTATATTTATTAATTAAAAGATCATGGATGGACTCTTTTTCTAAAGATTCTTCGAGGATCGGCTTACATAATTTATAATTCAAATAACGAGACTCCAACATCAACGGACTGCTGTCTGCATAACGAAGTCTTTTAATAAAGATAACCCTATCCTTTGATTTTAAATTGAGATTTCTTGCCACATCTTTTGGGGGATTTAAAACCTTTTTTTCTAATAGAGAAGTGCTTGGGATAAATCCCCTGGATATCATATCTTTATTAAAGCTCGTTATTCTGAAAAACCATTGGTCAATTTTTCTAAGAGATACAAATGTCCCCTTCCCCTGTTTTCTATAAAGGAACCCTTCTCGAACTAACTCGTTAATGACTTTATTGATGGTCATTCTGCTGACGCATAAAGAGTTGGCCAGTCCAATTTCCGAGGGAATCCTGTCGTTTGGATGGTAGGTCCCCCTCGCGATATTGTCCTTCAACATCTCTTTAATTTGTATATGTAATGGAGTGGAAATATTTTTATTAATCGCGATCATAAGTAAACCCCGTCAGAAGCGCTTCGCCCTTCTAACGGGAAGGCTCACACCCCGATAGAGGCAAGCTTGGCGCTGGGGGCTTTCTAACGGGGTAAATTTGTATATATTTGTATATACAAATTTTATTTTTGTCAAGTTTTTTAAAGGGATGGGTAAGAAATAATTTTAAAATATGTTTTGAAGGATCGATACC
>VGSD01000558.1 GCA_016875155.1 Deltaproteobacteria bacterium
TTTCACTCGTGGTAAAACGTTTCTGGCATTTGAGGCATTCCCTCCTGCGGCGGATCGTCTCCTTGTCTTTTCCCACGCGGGAATCAACGACTTTGCTTTCTGGATGATTACAGAAAGGGCATTTCATGAATCGCTCCTACTTTGGCTTATGTTTTCGGTTAAACTTCTCAACGGTGACGCCCGACTCTTTTAGCATTATTTTAGCTAATTCGTCGGCATAGCCCTCTTCATAAATAATCTTCTCAATTCCAGAATTGATAATCATCTTGGAGCAGATGATACAGGGATGATTGGTGCAGTAAAGCGTGGCGCCTTTAATCCCTACCCCGTGGTAGGCCGCCTGAATGATGGCATTCTGTTCTCCATGAAGACCACGACACAATTCGTGACGCTCCCCTGAAGGGATCTTTAGCTTTTCCCGAAGGCATCCGATATCGAGACAGTGGTCAATACGTGAAGGAGCGCCATTATAACCAGTGGCTAATATCTTCTTGTCTTTGACCAGAGTGGCTCCCACGTGCCTCCGGAGACAGGTGGAACGCTTAGCCACAAGATGGGTGATGTCCATGAAATACTCATCCCAGGAAGGGCGTTGGGGATGGGATATTTTTTTCTTTTTCGTTTTCAAAGGAAAACCATCATAAGATTCTTCGAATCATAAATTCGAAATTCGAATATCGAAATCCGAAACAAATTCGAATTTTCGAAATCCAAATGCCCTAAACTTATTTGTTTCGAACATTTAAAATTTGGTCATTTGAGATTGTTTCGGAATTCGGATTTCGTGCTTAGAATTTGAAATTCTTCTTTTCAAGGGTTTCGATCTTTTCCAATCGTCTTTGGTGCCTTCCTCCTGCGAAAGGAGTCTCCAGCCATATCCGGACGATCTCTCTGGCCAATTCTTTTCCGACGATTCTCCCTCCGATGACTAGGACATTGGCATCGGTATGTTCTCGGCAAAAACGAGCAGAGAAAAGATCATTGACGAGAGCAGCTCTCACACTGCGAAATTTATTGGCAGTGATCGACATCCCGATTCCGGTTCCGCAGATGAGGATTCCTTTCGCAAGGTCTCCCCTTGAAATCTTCTCGGCGACCAGAACACCGAAATCAGGGTAGTCCACCGACTCCTCATTGAAGGTCCCCATATCAATGGGCTCATGGCCAATCGATTTGAGATAGGCCTTTAACTCCTCTTTGAGTTCAAAACCGCCATGGTCGCAGGCTATCCCGATCTGCATCCGTTTTATCCTGTAAACTTTTTAAAGATGAGGGTTGCATTCGTCCCGCCGAAGCCAAAGGCATTCGACATCCCTATATTCACGTCTTTTTTTCTTGCTACCTTGGGGACATAGTCCAGATCGCATTCTGGGTCTGGCTCATCATAGTTGAGGGTGGGCGGAAGGATTCCGTCACGAAGGGCGAGGACAGTGAAGATGGCTTCTGTGCTTCCGGCCGCTCCAAGGAGATGACCTGTCATCGATTTGGTGGCGCTGATGGGTATCTTTTGGGCGTGTTCGCCGAAAACCGATTTGATGGCGATGGTTTCGGTAAGATCATTGAGTTGTGTGGAGGTCCCGTGAGCATTGATATAGTCAATATCCTCCGGTTTCAAACCGGCATCTTTGATGGCCATCCTCATGCACCGAATGGCACCATCCCCATCCGGAGAAGGCGCGGTGATATGGTAGGCATCTCCAGTATAACCATAGCCGATTATTTCTGCGTAAATTCTTGCATTCCTCTTTTTCGCAAGTTCCAATTCTTCAAGAATAACAATCCCGGCACCTTCTGCAATGACGAAACCGTTCCGGTTCTTTTCAAAAGGCCGACAGGCCTTTTCCGGTTCTTCATTTTGCGTCGAAAGGGCTTTCATCGCATTGAACCCGCTTACGGTGAGAGGGGTGATATTGGATTCGGTTCCACCGGCGATGATCGCGTCCGCATCTCCATAGGCAATAGCTCTGAAGGCGTCGCCAATGCAATGACCGCCTGTGGCACAGGCCGTCACCACGCAGATATTGGGTCCTTTCGCTCCAAAATGGATAGCGATCTGTCCTGAAGCCAGATTGGCAATGAGCATGGGAATGAAGAAGGGGCTGATCCGTCCGGGTCCCTTCTCCATCAGGATTTTGTGATACTTCTCAATGGTGGGCAATCCTCCCAGCCCTGTGCCGACGATCACCCCGATCCGGTCACCATTCTCGGGGGTAATGTTCAATCCGGAATCCCCCAGGGCTTCTTGAGCGGCGGCAAGGGCATACTGGATGAAGAGGTCCATCTTCTTGACCTCTTTCTTCTCAATATATAACTCGGGATTGAAATCCTTTATCTCAGCGGCAATCCTGGTCTCGAACCCCTCCGGATCGAACCGTGTGAGACGTCCAATGCCTGACTTCCCTTCACAGACATTTTTCCAGGCTGTCCC
>VGSD01000559.1 GCA_016875155.1 Deltaproteobacteria bacterium
AAAGAGTTTAAAATTCCAGGTTCCGTTCATTTTGATATATTTAAAAAATATATTTGGGCTCTATGGGACATCGGTCAGGGATGTTGAAAAAGTTTTAGAGCGGAAACCTTCAAATAATCAATGCGTCCGATCGCCGGTATAGTTAACGATTATAAAAACAACAGGGCTTTAGGACTACATTTAAAAACCGCATTCTAAAACTTTGAAAGCATCTTTGACCGATGTCCCATAGAGCAATAAAAAACCCGCTCTTCGGGAGAAAGAGCGGGTTCTTTTCAACGTCACCCTTCACAGCCTTCCACCGAAGACCTAAGCGTGAAGCGTATTCAGGTAGGTTTTCTGACTTACGGATCATCCTAATCCCTGCCCCTTCCCACCCTTTGACCCTTCGACAAGCTCAGGGCTTTGGGCAGTGGTTACTGGCAGGTTTCGTCCCCGATTACAGCGGCGTGGCCGTCCCCGATTCTCACGGGGTTCCCTTTTGAGGCATCAAGCCACCTGAACACCTATTCAATTTTAACTCTTTATATCATAAGCATCGAAAGAGTGTCAAATATTATCACCCTGAAGCCGCCCTTGACATATCCGTGTAATTATGCTATTAAAATGCATCATCACACGAAAATAACAGTGAGAAACTATGGTTCCTAACTACATTGAACGGGGCATCGAACGGGTTTTGAAAAAGGCCGTCAAGGAATTTCCTGCCATTGTCCTCACAGGACCCCGGCAGTCTGGTAAAACCACTACGTTAAAACACCTGTTCGGTAAAGATTGCCAATATATCTCCCTTGATCCTCCAGATGTTCGAGCGTCAGCCAACGCTGATCCGAGGGGGTTCCTGAATCAATACGCTCCGCCCGTCATCATCGACGAGATTCAACATACTCCTGGTCTCCTGCCCTATATCAAGGAACGCATTGATGAACACCGTCGAGAACGAGGTCAGTATATTCTCACCGGATCTCAGAATTTGCTTCTCATCAGAAGTGTCTCAGAGTCTCTGGCTGGACGAGCCGCGATATTGAAATTACTTCCTCTGTCCTATCGAGAAATAGCGGGCGATCCAAACGGTCCTCTTCCCTGGGAGCAAGGCGGAATCGAAAGGGATTTGCATGGGCTTTCGCATCTCGAACTCTGGAAGGGTTTCCTGCGTGGAACTTATCCTGAATTGATTGCAGAAAGTGATCGTGATTTCTGGCTTTGGCATGCCAGTTATGTCCAGACCTATCTCGAACGCGATGTGCGGGGGCTTCAACAAATCGGAGACCTTACCCTATTTCAAAATTTCCTCCGGACGATTGCGGCCCGAAGCGGCCAGCTTCTCAATCTTGCCGATATTGGACGCGATCTTGGAATTGCTCTCAATACGGTGAAACGGTGGATAGCCATTCTTGAAGCCACCTTCCAGATTATTATTCTGAGGCCCTATTTTGAAAACATCGGGAAGAGGCTTGTAAAAACGCCAAAAGTTTATTTCACCGACACGGGCACCTTGTGTTATCTCGCCGGCTTAAAAGACCCCGAACATGCAATCTCAGGGCCTCTGGGAGGAGTGATTTTCGAAACAGGAGTTCTCGCTGAGATCGTGAAGCGGTTTGTCCATGCTGGACAGGACCCGCATCTCTATTTCTGGAGAACAAGTCATGGCTCGGAGGTCGATATCGTTGTTGAACGGGGAGGGAAACTGATCCCGATTGAGGTCAAGCTTTCAGGAACTCCTCGGCCAACCATGGCACACGGAATATTGGCCTTCAGAAAAGATTTCCCCAAAAAGGCTGAAAGGGGATATGTGATCCATCCAGGGGATATAAAACTTTCCATTGCCCCTAACGTATTAGCGTTGCCCTTTGCAGGGCTATGATTTTTCGACCCTCACTTAAAGATCCTTCCGTCCCAGTTTACCCCCTAGATGTATGTCTTCCCTTCTTTTGATCTCGGCGATCAGGTTGCCGCCTTTCATCGCAATTGTCGCAATGAGCCACTTGTCGGAATCCAACATTTCTATCAGTAGTTTTTTGAATTTCTCAGAGAGGCATTCCATCTTGCCGATTTCATCGATGATCACAAGGCGGGCTGAAGGAGCGGACCACGAGATGGAAGTGAGGAACTCTTCAAAACCTTTGACATCCACCCGATAAGACCCAACCCGGTAAGGGCTTTTAAATTCTCTGTGAGAGAGAAGCTTCCTTTTCCCATCGAGGCTGATTAATTCACATCCCTTTCTTACGCCTTTATCCCTTATCTCAGCGGTATAGAAGCCAATGGATGAAAAGGAGCCGAGCGCCTCGGAAAGGTGTTTGATCAAAGTAGTCTTGCCAATGCCGGGTGGGCCTGTGATGAGGATGTTCTTAATCTTCACCCCCGGACGAAGGGATTGTGTCGCTTCTCGTATTGGATCGTTGAGGTCGGTGTGGAACCGTAGT
>VGSD01000560.1 GCA_016875155.1 Deltaproteobacteria bacterium
GCTTCAATTTGGAACAAGCCGATTGTCAGAGGCAAAACACGGCTTAATATCCTCAGTTTAATCCGAACCCAATTCTACAACCGGGGGGCCCACCACTTCGACAGAAGGTTCGTCTCCGAATACAAAGGACTTCTCATTGGTAAGGATCCGGTCGCTCTCGATGCCGTGGGTGCCCGCCTGCTTCAACTCCAACGGATCGCTCATTTTGGAGAGGACCGACCCCTCGATACAACTCCGAAACACATCTTTGCTGCGGATGAAAAATATAAACTCGGGGTAAGCGACCTTCGCCGCATCAATATAGTTAAACTGGGTTGGACCGAAGGGACATTATTATAACCACCTCCTAAATATTTCAAACAATTAAACCTTAATCTTTTCAATCTGTTCCCCTCTGCCTCTGATTTTTCTGGAACCAAATCCATTCCTCTGTTGTCTTTATGAATAAAACCGCCCCCAATAAATGAGGGCGCTACAATTCAAAAATAGGAGGTTTCTAACATGAAAAGGTTAATGATTGTCATCACACTCATCTCTTTCATCTTTTCTATCCAAATAGGTTATGCGGCTCCACTCACCAGTACCCTGAAAGACCAGCAGGATGTAGCCATCACCATCTACAATTCGAATATCGGGTTGGTGAAGGATACGCGGTTCATTGACCTGAGGCCGGGAATCCATGAACTGAAATTTATGGATGTGGCTGGAAAGATTGACCCCACCACGGTCCACATCAAATCCCTGATCAATGGGTCAAGCCTTGACGTCCTCGAGCAGAATTACGAGTACGATCTTCTCAGCCCCCAGAAACTTCTTGAGAAGTATGTGGGACAGAAGGTTCAACTGGGGATATATAATAACGAGACAAAAAAAGAGGAATTCATCGAGGCAACCCTTCTTTCGACTCAGGGTGGCAATATCTTTCAAATCGGCGATAAGATCCATATCGGCCATTATGGTCGAGTTCTCCTTCCCAAAATCCCTGAAAACCTCATCCCTTACCCCACGCTCGTCTGGATGCTTGAGAATAGGCTTTCAAGACCCCAGAAAGTGGAGGCCTCTTACCTTACTTCCGGAATCAACTGGAAGGCTGATTATGTGGCTGTCTTAAATAAGCTGGACACAATGACTGACATGACTGGCTGGGTTACGATTGACAACCGGAGCGGAGCCACCTATCAGAATGCCCTGCTTAAATTAGTAGCGGGCGATATCCATAGGGTTCAGGGAGATATGAGAATGGATTATGCGAGACCCATGGCTGCAGCAAAAGAGGCTTCCAGTCAGCAGTTTAAACAGGAATCGTTCTTTGAATACCATCTCTACACTCTGGACCGAAGGACAACCATCAAAGATAATCAGACCAAGCAGATGAGTCTGCTTGATGCCAATCAGGTCCCGGTCAAAAAACTCTTTCTCTTCTCAGGTCAACCGCACTACTACTATTCTCGATATGACCAAAGGACGAATAAGCAGAAAGTCGGTGTGTTTCTCGAACTGGAGAACACAAAAAAGAATAACCTCGGGATCCCCCTTCCCAAAGGTACCATCCGTGTTTACAAAGAGGATAAGGATGGGAGCCTCCAGTTTGTGGGCGAGGACCGGATTGACCATACTCCAAAAGATGAAAAATTTAAGATCAAGATCGGAGAGGCCTTTGATGTGGTTGGGGAAAGGGTTCAAACTGAATATAAGCATCTTGGTTACAATCTTTATGAGGTGGTCTTTGAGGTGAGTTTAAGGAATCACAAAAAAGAAGACATCAAGGTTTTAGTGGAAGAACCCATTCCCGGCGACTGGGAGATGCTCTCAAACACCCACTCTTATGAAAAGCTGAGCGCCCACCAGATCCGTTTCAATGTGCCCGTAGATAAAGACAAAGAAGTAAAAGTAAAATACAGAATCAGGTTTAAGTATTAAGAGTTTTGAAGTTCGGGGTTCGGAGTGGCTCGTCCAAATCTCTGAACTCCGAACCTTTGTAACTCCCTTTAATCCACTTTAATTATCCCCTAAATCTTCATCCATTCTATCCCTGCAAATACTTTGTAGTAGTTTGCCGTGGGGAAGTTCTCCGAGAGGTTGCTGAGGGCAAGCATGGAGGCAATCTTCATGAGTCGTGCTGACCGATTGCCTGAGTCGTTCTCAAGGACCATCTCGCATAGTTCCAGTACTGCCTGATGGCGACCGGCCTGTTGTGCCTTTTCAGCATGGGCCAGGATTTTGTCTGCCGATCCTGCAATGGCGAGAATTTCCACCCCGAGCTCTTTGTGCGTCAGAGGCGACAGGTTGACGGGGTTCCCGTCGAACCATCCTACATAAGCCTCGTAGATGCTCCTGACACAGTAAGGGATATAGCCATAGCGCTCTTTCAGGTAAGGAAGGCTGGCGAGATTCGGCGGAAGTGCAGCCATTC
>VGSD01000561.1 GCA_016875155.1 Deltaproteobacteria bacterium
AAATGGATTTATGTTTTATGATTATTCGCCCATTCTGATAAGGTTGGTGTTGTATTTGCTGAAGTTCTGTGCCCTCGGATAACTCCAGCCAATTATGAGACACTACACTAGAATGAAACTTCCAGATTTATATTGCAAAAATCAACAATAAAACAAGAGAGGAATTGTCCCATCATAGAAGATATGGGATAATTAAATGGTGAATTTGACTAGAAGAGATTTTTTGAAACGGTCGGGGAGAGTTGTTTTAGCAACGGGGCTGGCTACATCCGGAATTTCCTGCGGCTCCTCGATCCGTTTTAACAAAAGCCTTGAAGAAACATTAAGGAGCGATCACTACTTTGAGTTGACCCGAGGGTGGGACTCTGTGTTTGGTCCTCCAATCAGATGGTCTTCGGCGTATGGTGGCCGGGCCAATTTTGATGGACATATTCATGGACAAGCGACTCCGGGTATCGATTATGATGTGGACATCGGAACGCCTCTGGTCCCGATGAAAGCCTCTTATTTAAGGCAGGCCACCAAAGATGCACATGGTTCCCTCTATATCCTTCTGATCAATCAATTCTATCCCTCTTATCGAATCAGCTTCGGACACCTAGAAAAGATCTTCGCGGATGAAAAATACCATTTTAAAGGGAATATCACTAAAGCCGTGGAGGAAGGGGTACAACCTTTACGGAGAGAGGATATTGTTGCTCTCTCTGGGAATTCAGGCACAGGCTTAATAGGGAATAGATTTTTGCAACCTCCACATCTCCATATTACACTCTATTATCTAAACTATGAGAACAGGACATTGGCCTATCTTGATCCGGAGAAATTCGGCCTGGATGGAGGGCGCCCTGTCTTCTGGGATGGAGAGACGGATTTAGATATAGAAAAAGAGAAGAGGATTTCAAGACTCGAACTTACTTTAGAGAACTTGGAGAAAGAGACTGAACTCTGGCCAAAGATGTCGGATTTCGATCAATTGGAAGGTAGTGTGATAGAATATAGCCGCCTTTTAACTGGCACAAAAGGAAAGAAGATTCTGGATTCAAAATATTTTCATGACCTCAGAGCCCTGTTGAAAAAGATCACGCTCGAGGAGAAAAGATTTATCCCGGGAACCCGGCCTTACTCCCTGATGCTCAAGATGGTGGGATATAGTATGGATGAGAGTCAGGAAGTGATCCTGACCCTGCCGTTTATTGCACCGGGGCTGACGAATTTTTATAAAAAGGTGGCTTGAAGTGATTTCCCAATTGACAAAACATCAACGGTTGGCCGAACATATAACCAAATCGTTATAGTGAACGACCTTGAAAAGTAGTCATTACGAGGACCCCGCACCTGATGCGGGGGACGTGGGTCGCATCGACCTTCACTTCGTTCGCAATGACACCTAATGGATGGCAACGTATTTAAGTCGTTCAATACATTAAGGAGGAAGCGATGTTGATCATGGCCAATGGTATCAAGATAAACTATGAGATTTCCGGGAAGAAGGATGGTCCAGTGGTGATCCTTAGCCATTCTTTAGCCTCCAGCCTGAAAATGTGGGAGCCCCAGATGGAGATGTTAAGATCCCATTTTCGGGTTCTCCGCTACGATACCCGGGGCCATGGCCAGAGCCAGACAACCCAAGCCCCTTACACGCTTGAACTCTTAGGTGAGGATGCGATTGGTTTGCTCGATACCCTGGGTATTGAAAAGGTCCACTGGGTTGGCCTCTCCATGGGCGGAATGATTGGTCAGTCCATCGCCCTAAATCACCCTCATCTCCTCTTAAGTCTGTCTTTGTGCGATACAGGTGCGGTTGTCCCGACAGAGATGCAGCCGATATGGGATGAGCGGATCGAAGGAGTGCAAAAAATCGGGATGAAGTCCCAGCTGGAGACGACGATGGAAAGATGGTTCACCCCGTCCTATCTCCAATTGAATTCTCCAATGTTCACCCTGATCAAGGAGGAGTTTTTAGCCACACCGCCAGGAGGTTATATCGGATGTGCTTCTGGGATTCGGAGACTTAATTATCTGGAGCGCCTTCACAAGATCAATCTTCCGACTCTCATCATCGTGGGTGAGGACGATCCAGCAACACCTGTTTCCGGTTCCGAGGCGATTCATGAACGGATCAGGAATTCAAAACTGGTGATCCTTCCCTCTGCACGCCACCTCTCCAATGTGGAGCAGGCAGAGGTATTCAATCGTCATCTCTTGGGATTTTTAAAGACCGTCTGAACAGTATTGCTCATTTATTAGAAAAGGAGTTCATATGTCGATCTACTTTAATGCCGACGAAATTTTTCAAATGGGCCTTCAAATTGAGGTCAATGGAAAGGAGTTCTATGAGGCCATTGCGAAAAAAAGTTCGGATGGTTTCACCCAGCAATTTTTTACCG